>DATJDO010000515.1:0-3125 GCA_035497375.1 Chitinophagaceae bacterium
GATAAGTCTTTCAATGCAAAGTTTTATCCTGTCTTTGACAGTCTGCAGCACTGGGGGATAAATGCAGTTATCGACGGTGAAATAGTGGTCAGTGACGATGAAGGCCACTCCGATTTCGGCGCACTGCAAAACTGGCGCAGTGAAGCAGATGGTGCTTTAGTGTATTATGTATTTGATATACTATGGTATGATGGTTATGACCTCAGAGGGCTGCCCTTGACTGCGCGAAAAAAAATATTGGAACTGCTGCTGCCAGACGACCCAGGTATTCAGTTCAGCACCGGTTTTACCAGCTCAGGCGTCACATTTCTCGAAAAGGCAAAAAAACTGGGACTGGAAGGAATCATGGCCAAAAGGGCCGACAGCATTTACCTGCCGGGTGAGCGGAACCTGGACTGGCTGAAGATAAAGGCAGCTATGCGTCAGGAGGTCGTTATTGGCGGCTTTACTAAAAATAAAGGGACGAAAAAAGAGTTCAGCGCCCTGCTAGTTGGGGTGTATGAGGGTAGGAAACTGGTCTATACCGGTAAGATCGGTACGGGTTTTACTGCCGCCATGCAAAAAGAGATGATGGAATTATTCAAGCCCTTGATATCGGATAAGGCTCCTTTTGCAATGGAGCCTGATATCAATAAGCCCAGCCGTTTTCGGCCCGACCCGCCTAATGCAAAGGCCACCTGGATAAAACCCAAACTGATCTGTGAAGTGAGCTTTACTGAAATGACCGCAGATGGGGTAATGCGCCATCCCTCCTTTGAAGGAATGCGTACCGATAAGAAGCCCAAAGACATTGTGCTGGAGCAAGCTCTGGAAACAAAGCAGGTCAGGGCAAAACCAGGTAAATCCCAAACCCTTGATCCCGCCCCCAAAGGAGGACGCAAAACCCTGCTGAACCCAACAGATGAAACACAGGTGCGGAAAATCAACGGGCATGAGCTGAAGTTTACGAACCTCAGCAAAATGTACTGGCCGGATGAAAAAATAACGAAACGGGACATGATCAACTATTATTACCAGGCAGCCCCTTTTATCCTGCCTTACCTGGTCGATCGGCCGCAGTCACTGAACCGCTACCCCGACGGTATCAAAGGCCTGAGTTTCTACCAGAAAGATGTGACCGGCAAAGTGCCGGATTGGGCCGATACCTACAGATATCGTACAGAAGACGAGGATAAAGACAAGCACTTTCTGCTCGGCAACAACGAAGCGACCCTCTTGTTTATGGCCGGCCAGGGCTGTATCGAAATGCATCCCTGGAGCAGCACCACAAAAAAACCGGATCATCCCAGTTGGTGTATCATTGACCTGGATCCCGGGAAAAATACTTTTGAACAAGTAATTGAAGCGGCGCAGGTAACCAAACAAATACTGGACGATATGGGTGTTGTGTCGTACTGTAAAACCAGCGGCTCAACAGGCCTGCATGTGTATATCCCCTTTGGGGCAAAATATACTTATGAACAATCTAAAGAGTTTGCACGTATCGTTGTGACCCTGGTGCACAAAGAGCTTTCCTATACCAGCCTGGAGCGCACAGTGTCAAAGCGAAGGGGAAAGATGTACCTGGATTTCCTGCAAAACAGACCGCAGGCCACTATTGCCGCACCCTATTCGCTCAGGCCTAAGCCAGGCGCAACTGTGTCTATGCCCTTGCAATGGAGCGAGGTAAAGAAAGGTCTGAAAATGACGGATTTCAATATTTTCAACGCACTGGAACGCATGCATAGTGAAGGCGATATTTTTAAACCGGTGCTGGGTAAAGGTATTGACCTGAACAAAGTAATCAGGGATTATAAGGAAGCATAATTTTTCAACTAAAACTATAACAGACAATGAACAGTGTTACACAATATGAAGAAAAAGACAGCCACAAAAATCTGGACGGCACGGCTGCTGTAAGTAAGATCAAAGAGTTGGCCGGACAGGCAATGATTTGTTTTTTCTGCACAGAAACAGCAGATGGACGGTTTAAAGGAGCCCGCCCGATGAGTATCCTCAAAACAGATGAACAGGGTATACTCTGGTTTGTGAGCCCGAAAGACAGCCATAAGAATGTGGAAATAATGGAATCTCCTTCCGTAAAACTATATTTTCACGGTTCCGCCCATTCTGACCTGATGTACCTCAGCGCCAAAGCATATATCCATACCGACCCGGGTAAGATCAAGGATATCTGGAATCCGTTGCTGAAGACCTGGTTTACAGAAGGGGAGGAGGACCCTCGTATTTCGATCATCAGGGTAGAGCCGGAAGAAGGGTACTACTGGGACAGTAAAAGCGGAAACTTCGTGGCCACGCTCAAGATGTTTGCCGGGGCGATTACGGGTAAGACAATAGATGACTCTGTAGAAGGAAGCCTTGACTTGTCTTGATGCCATAGTAAATACTAAAAGTGCGAGATTCTCGTAGAATCTCGCACTTTTTACAAAGCAGGGCGCTGATATAATTTATTTACTCATTGGGGGAGGAGCAGGCGGTGCTGCAGGGTTGTTCAGGATATCATTAGTGTTCCTGTTGATGTCGCTGCGGCTCCTGTTCATATCGCTGCTTTTTTCCTGTTCTCCGCTACTGTTGCGGTTCAGGGGCTGGGTATCCTGGCTGGTTCGCTGCGGATTTGTACCTGGCGCTGTGTTATTGTTCCGGTCTGCCGGAGGAGTAGGGGCAATTGTGTTGGGCGTATCCGTCATGATGACTCCCTGCTGATCCCTGTTTTTTGTTTTTGTCTTCGGCACAGCCTGTGCATATGCCGCACTGCCCAGCCATACCATTGCCAGCAGTGTGAGTGTGATCTTTTTCATATCCATTCGTTTTATGGTTCGTTAATACGGTATAAAGGTCGGCAGGAACAGGCTGATACGGATTACAGGATTGTGCCTTCAGATTTACAGGCTGACGCATCGGGAGGAATGGTCATTTTCATGGAAAGCCCGCCTAAACAAACCAAAGAAAGACGGGCTTTTTCATGAAAATTGTCTGAAGTATTTACCGGAATCGATTTGAAAGATGGACCATTGGTAAAATCTCGCACAACATTACAGGACCCGGGAAGATAAAGACGAAGAAATATACTCGTTTTTGAAAAACAGTTCAGATAGCAAGTGGTGGCTATGCTTCCAGGTCACCTG
>DATJDO010000516.1:0-2540 GCA_035497375.1 Chitinophagaceae bacterium
CCGGCCCCCAGCCTGCGCGTATATGGCAGGTAAGCATCCGTCCCGTTACCATTTTCGTCAATTAAAAAACGAACATAAACTTTACCCACGACACTATTTTCCCTTGCCGCACCGGGATACCTGATTTTTCTTGCTAAATACTCGTTTACATTGCCGGGGAATTTAGGTTGAGTGGTCAACTCATGTATCAGCCGCTTCTCAGCATATCCGGTATCAGTTTGCGCATGCAATGTTATTGATGCTGATAGAACCACCAACAACAGCAACAAGCTATGTACTGTTCCTCTCATTTTTTCCTGAATACTTTGGTTATTCTCTTCCAGAAAGTTTCTTTTTTTACGGGCGTCACCTGGGCGGGAGTACCCCTCATGTACCCTCCTGATATCAACGGTACTTTGTACTCTATGATTTGTAGCTCATCCAACGGCTCCTCAGGATACCTGTACAGTATTAATTCTGATCGGGAAAGCTCTTCAACATCACCCTTCTTTGCTAAAATTATCGACCCCGCCACATAGTTTTTGTTGTTTACGTATTCTGTCAGCAGTGTTATTGCGCCATTCATAGTTTCAGGCACCACTATGCTGAACCTTCCGTTTTTATCAGTTATAGCGTAGTGTTCTGTATTGTCTATATATACCTTTAGTCCACCTATGGGCTTGTTGGAGTGGTAGTCCAGTACATGCCCGGTTATTTTTATACTACCGTCTGCCGGTGTATCGCTGTAGCTTACAACTTCTATCTGCGGGTTTATTTTTCCGAAAGCCTTACCCTGGTAAAAGAGTACCTGCGCCAGCAAGAACGATGCAGCCAGCTTAAATGACTTGAATTTTTTAGATGGCCGCGATACAGTTATTGTTTTGTTGAGCTGGTCTGCCTTGAAGTGCCCGCAGGGATGTTCACCGGCAGCATGCCTGGCAAAAAAATTGATTAGTTCCGCGTCACTCATTGCGGTGAAGTCAGTTACCACTTTATCGCACGCATTGCATAACCGTCCTGTTCCGGCAGGTGTCATCTGCTCCCAGTCTTTATTGCATGGCTCAGGTACGGATAAATGAATACTACGCTTATTCATAGTATAAAGATAAAGCAAAGATGATGGCACATTATCACAGTTATATAAAACCTGGTATTGCGTGCCATCTCCTTGCTCACTTATATCCTAGTATCCAATTTATTGCTTCTGATATTGCCGTTTCTGCATTTTCGGTTTCAATATCCGGCTTTATAGGGCCGTCGTGCGCTTTTTTGTTCCTGTCAGCGTTGGTGCCGGAAGCAAGATTCAGGTAAGAGCCGTCACTCATCTCAAAATTATCAATCCTGGTTGTGGCGCCCGATGTTGCCTGTCCAAAACTCCTGGCATTGCGCAAGCCTATAAAAGCTGTTGCTGTTACTTCGCCTGAGCTGCCTGTGTTACCGCTATAAATTACCGCTATCGGCCTACCCGTATTCTTCAGCTTGTATGGGTTTACTTTCCTGAAGGTTAAACTAGTATCCCAACCTACCGCACCGTCTTTGTATATTCTTGCCATTACCGCCCCATCACCGGAAAATGAATAGCCGCAAATACCATCACCTATCAACGGGCCTATGGCTGCAATCATCGGCAGCGAGTTGCCGCCACCGTTTTTACCCAGGTCTACTATGTAACCTTTTACATTTTGTGTGTCAAATCTCGCAATAATATTATGCGCGCTATCCGCATAGCGTTGCATTAGTTGCTCATCAGACGATATAAACGACGGAATATTTATATAGGCGATGTTTCCTTTCAGCATTTGCCCCTCTGGCAGTTCGTGATGGGTTTGACCTGTAGACGGGTGCCGGCCTTGTGCCATCATCATTTTCCAATCATGAGCGCTGGTAAAAAACGAATGGCCATCGTTGAGCATAGGCGTGGTGTAGTATTGTAAAATATGCTGTGCGTCCTTTTTTTCAATGCTATCAGCACACAGGTACATCGTCTTCGATTTGAGGTGAGCAAGGAAGTTTTTGTCAGAAATAATCGAATTTTCATATACTATGTCAAAAAACTCGTGGATGTACAACATAACTTCTGTCGATGGATACCTTGTAGGCTGCGGAAACTCTTCTATTGAAACTTCATCGAACCATGCGTCCCCGGTGCCGGCCAGGTTGCCAAACACACGCAATTTTGCAGCAGCCCTGTCAGAAACAAATACTCCTTCACCCATAGTCCAGTCTTTATCAATATCTTCAGTCAGCGTGAACACTGTTTTAGTGATTGTACCACCGTCTTTATCAAAAACTCTTGCCCCTAACTGCACCCTGCCCTTAAGACCTTTTGTTTTGAATGCGCATCTTATCCGGTATTTTTTTAACCCTTGTATTTCAAAAAGGAATTCTTCATTGAAAAAATGGTTGCCGTTCGTTGTACTGGACAACTTTAAACTGTACTTACCTTTAAATGCTGTTTTGCTGTCTGCAATGCATAAAAAATCATCAGTTTCAGCCTTCCAGTGCAGCGTTTTTGTTTTCGACGGCGGACTGGCTTGTTCAAAACCGCCATTGGGTACCAG
>DATJDO010000517.1:0-4865 GCA_035497375.1 Chitinophagaceae bacterium
ATTATTATCATCAACAAGGAAGTAACCTGCCCCGACGGCAAAACCTTGCTGGTATTGGACGACCCTTTCTCAGCTTATGTAAAGATTGTGAAGCACTTCCGGCCATTTGAACCGGCGCAGCAAATGATCAGTACTACAGCACAGATCGGGGAAGGCACTCAGGTACAGCCCGGAGTGTTTGTCGGCAATCATGTGCAGATCGGTAAAAACTGCCTCATCCACCCGAATGTAACGATCTATGACCATACTATTATCGGCGACAACGTGATCATCCATGCCGGTGCGGTGCTTGGTGCGGATGCCTTTTATTTCAAACGCAGGAAAGACCGGGCCATCCAATACGACAAGCTGGAAAGCTGCGGCAGAGTCATTATCGGAAATGATGTAGAGATCGGGGCCTGCTGTACAATAGACAAAGGTGTGAGCGGCGATACCATTGTTGGCGAAGGCACCAAACTGGACAACCATATCCATATCGGGCATGGTGCGGTGATCGGCAAAAACTGCCTGTTTGCGGCGCAGGTAGGTATTGGTGGCAAAGCCATCATTGAGGATGAGGTGATCCTTTGGGGACAGGTGGGCGTCAGCAAAGACCTGGTGATCGGCAAAGGAGCCGTTGTGAATGCGCAGAGCGGTGTACCGGCCAGCATTGAGGGCGGACAGGCTTATTTTGGCAGCCCTGTAGCACTTGCAAAAGACAAAATGAAGGAACTCTTCTGGGTAAAGCAAATACCGGAAATCTGGAAGCGCCTGAACGATAAAACGAAATCATAGCAATAAAAAAACTCTTCCTGAACGGAAGAGTTTTTTTATTGTTTGTGTGCGTATATCCTCTTTTATTGAACGATGTGCAGGGATTGCACGTACGTTTTACCTTCCTGAGACACAGATACAATATACTGGCCGGTCTGTAACCCGGAGATGTTTACGGGAGCATTGCCTGCTTTTTCCTGGCGCAACACTACTCTTCCACCGATGTCTGTGATTTTAATTTCCGCCTCTTTAAATTCTTCAGAGATCCGGATGACTCCACCTGAAGCCGGGTTAGGATTAAATACGTTACGTCCGCTGATGATGTATTCATTGATTGCGGTAGGCTTACCTTTTATAGTGATATCGAAATCATAGGTGCAACCATAATTGTTCGCTCCGGGAGTTCCTACAGGGCAGGGAGACAGGGAATACGCAGCCGAGTATTTATACTTGTCTGCTGTATTTTCACCCCTCATGACCCTCATACGCGTTTTACCTTCTGTAGCCGTAGCAGGCACTGTAACCGTCAGTTTGATGGGTACTGCCGGCTCAGTAAAAATAGGTAGTGCTTTTTTGATGGTATTTGAGTTCTGCATGATCAATTCTGATGCTTCAAAAGAGCTATTTTTATTATAATCGATCCAGATCGCAAAATAAATCGGCTCGCCATCCTGCGGTGCATAAGGCAAAACCTCAAGGTCAACAGTTTCTCCTTTCATCAGATCCGGAAAGGTGATGTTATTGTAATATTGGTACGGATCCTTTTTAGACCAGGCTCCCAATGCACCAAATGAAAAACTTTTGCCTTTGACCATAATAGTGTTAAACATATTGTACTGATTTTCAAAAGAAGGCTCACAATATGGAGCTGCAGACGGCAACTGAGCTTGGGCCTCGCTGCAAGCCATTATCATGAACAATCCCATAGTAATTTTCCGTAGATTCATAATTTGTTTTTTTTGGGGTAAAGAAATTTGATTACAAGCAAGACGAATAAAGTCTACATATGGTTGGGGTAAAATCATTGAAATAAATGAAATTTGAAGTAATTTTTAAAAAAATATACAATTTATATTTAATTGTTTATACAAAAATGCAATATTTAAAGTAGACTTTACTCTATAATTGTTTACTTTTGTAAATAATAAAAAAATAAAGTCAATGAAAAAACTTTATCTCACAGTAACAGCCGTTTTGTTCTCTCTTCTATCGTTTGCACAGGTGAGGACCATTAAACTCGAAGTGACCCTGACTACTCCTGCCTCGGGTGCCACTATTATGAAAGGAACGTCTTTTGAACAAAAATTTGTGATCAAGAACCTGGGGCCGGCGGCCATCAAAGCAACAGACACGATTGGATTTGTTGATCCGGCAACGCCCAGCGGTAGTTATACATTCCGCGTAGGCTATGTGAAAGGAGTTGGTGATACAATGCAAATCAACAGGACAGGCTATTCCTTTCCTGCTTCCACTGCAAGCGGTAGCACAAACTACTGCGTATTGGCATTTGCGCAAAACAGAAAAGATACCATTAACTTTGACACTACCGGGGGGACTTTCCAGGATTGCAACACTATTATGATTACTCCGCCAACCGGTATTGCAGAATTATTTACAGCATCCGCGGCCGGTCAGCAACTCGGCATCAGTCCTAATCCGGCAAGCGCTGCTGTAGAGGTAGACTTTACTGCTACAAGCAATTCAATGATTGTAGCGAGGGTATATGACCTTACAGGCCGTGTCGTACTCAGCAAAGATTACGACAAGCCTGCAATCGGTGAAAAAGGATTTAAACTCGATATTGCTGCGCTGGATAACGGCACCTATTTCATAGAAATCAGGCAGGATGAGTATAAAGCTGTAGGTAAATTACTGAAGCAGTAAACTTCAAAATGTATAACACTAAGAAGCCAGAGCCCTTAAGGAAATTCATCCTTAAGGGCTTTTCATTAAGCATTTCAGTCAAATACCTTAATGGCAGAAAAAAACCTTAGGAAGTAAAGGGACCTTCCACTCAAACGCTTTAATAGACGAAAGTATACCGGGCTTATTTATCTGCAGGATTTTTCTTTCCGGCGAGCAGCATTTCGATTGTTTTTACCACGCGGGAAGCTCTTGTTTCGGGTCGTTTTGCCGATACAATCCAAACTACATATTCTTTCCGGTGTGAATAAGCATAGGCGTCAAAAATAGCTTTGGCTTTCTTTTCCTGCCGGAATGCCTCAGCCAGATCTTCCGGCACAAGCACTGTTTTGGTAGTGGTATCGTAATAAGACGCAGCAGGACCTTCCTGGGCTTGCGGCTTCTTCTTGGGCGGTGTATTGCGCATCAGGAAAGCGCTCCAATCTTCTGAAAAAGAGACCAGGGAAAGCCATTCCATTTCCAGGCCATCCAGGCATTCCCAGCCCTTATCACGGGTAAGATCGGTTTGCCTGCCGGATGCGTGCTTCGGGTAAATGATCCAGAGCAATGCCCCCGGCGCCAGGGCTTTGACCACTCTATGAAGACCGGCTTCCAGCGCTGTTTTGTTATGAACAAACCAGTGCACAAAAGCACTTTGTTGCAACAAGCGGTACCGTATGGACACTTGCTCCGGCAAGGGCCCCAGTAAATCTTCATAATTGTCCGGCGCCTGTACCACAGTGATCTGTGTGCCGGAAGTGATCCGCAGTTTTTTGGCCAGCGTACTCATTAGTTTGCCTGATAAAAATGAACCAATATCGTGGCCAGCAGTTCTGCCGGTACCGTCTCTATAGGGTGCTTCACCGACGGCAACATAAACATGTTTGCTTTGGGCAACTGCGATAATACAGCACGTGTCTCGTCTACGGTAACCATACTGTCCTTATCACCGATACCCAATAAGACCGGTAGTTTTATAGCCTTGTAGACAGCTTCGCCCAAGGGTGGCTGAGCACCCATAGTATGCATCATATCAGCTGTTCTGGCCAGCAATGCCTCCCATTGCTCTTCCCCATGCCTTTTTTGCAGGGCTTCAGCAAACTGGGGTACTTTTTGCTGCAGGGTTTCGGGGTCCAGCATAGCGCTTTCTTTCCGGGCCCCTTCAGGTGTCCAGTCGAATTTGGTGGCCAGGGTGGCTATTTTACCCAGCAACTGCTCCTTTTGCGCTGCCAGGTACAAACCTACATAACCGCCCATGCTGTACCCAAATAAGTGGGGCTGGTCCAGGTTCTTCTCAATAATGAATTGGTACAGCTCTGCCGCAAACTGCTCTATGCCAAACAATTCCTGGAAAGGCTCGCCACCGTGTCCGGAAAAACTGAGTGCATGCACTTTAAACCCTTTGGTTGAAAGCGCCTGAGCCAGGGGCTGCAGCTGATCTGCGGCACCTATAGCACCGTGGAGTAAGATAATATCCTGCATACTAACCGGTTTTATTCGTTATCCTTCTTTTTTTTCTTCTTTTTGCCCTCTTTTTTGGCATCCAGCACTTCTACTTTCAGCATACGGATGTCCTTGTTCGGGCGATCCATCTGGTCGCGGGGCTCTAGGGAGATTTTTTCTACAATATCCATACCCTCCACTACTTCCCCGTAGACGGTGTAGCCACCATCCAGCATGGGGGTACCGCCTTTGGTTTTGTACACTTCACGGTGCGATTCGGGCAATTTTTTACCCATGCGTTGCTCCATACCCACTAATTCCTCTTCAGAGTATTTTTTGCCGGTCACAATATAGAACTGGCAGCCGGAAGATGCTTTTTGAGGGTTGCCATCCCTGGCCATTCCGAGTGCTCCGTACTTATGGTACGCAGAATCGTTGATCTCCGCATCGACACGATAACCGGTCTCCCCGCTGCCGAGCATGGCTCCGGGAGCTGCAGTTTTTGAAGTGGGGTCTCCGCCCTGGATCACAAAATTGGGGATCACGCGATGAAATAAGGTACTGTCGAAGAAATGTTCGTTTGTCAGTTTGACCATATTGTCGCGGTGCTTGGGTGTTTCATCATAGAGTTCCATGACGATGCGGCCGTATTCTGTAGTGATCGCGATCTTTGTACGTTGCGCAAAGCTCAGACTGCTGCTCAACGCCAGTGCCAGCAAGGATAAGGTGACTTTCTTCATTGTGTTTTGTAGTGCTAT
This sequence comes from Chitinophagaceae bacterium, assembly GCA_035497375.1. Classification (GTDB taxonomy): domain Bacteria; phylum Bacteroidota; class Bacteroidia; order Chitinophagales; family Chitinophagaceae; genus Rurimicrobium. The sequence continues at coordinate 4,857 of DATJDO010000517.1, forward strand.
TTTTGATGT
>DATJDO010000518.1:0-2147 GCA_035497375.1 Chitinophagaceae bacterium
TACGTTGTGTAATGCTGTAATCATTGTTCAGCATAGACAGGTATTTAATGCTTTCCGGCTCTGTCAGGTTCTTACCCGTCAGCTGCGATGCATCAGGCAAACCTGTGGGCAATTGACGCTTACCATTGTCGAAACCAATAATATCAGTCGGTGTTTTATAGCCTGTTTCAAAGTTCTTGCCCGTAGAAACGGTATTGTAAGATCCACCGATAGAGATGCTGTTGAAGTTTTTATCAGGAATCTCTTTGGTCAGGATGTTGATCACCCCCCCGGCGAAATCGCCAGGCAAATCAGGCGTTCCTGATTTGGAAATGATGATATTGTCGATCAGGGAAGAAGGGATGATATCGAAAGAGAATGCTTTCCTGTTCGGCTCTGTACTGGGCAGGAAGGCATTATCGATCAGGGCCGTATTGTAACGGTCTGTCAGACCGCGGATGATCACAAATTTATTGTCCTGGATGGTAGTACCGCTCACACGTTTCAGCACTTCTCCGGTGCTTTTGTCTGGTGATTTGCGGATCGCTTCTGCAGAGATACCGTCGCTTACCGCGGCAGAGTTTTTCTGCGCGATGTATAGGGCATTCAGTGATTCCTTCTTCAGCGTAGAGCGGATGACGACGTCTTTCAGTACGTTGGTTTTATTTTCTTCTTTGATGGCCAGGTTCATCGGAGTAATGGTACCGGCCTGCAATTTTACATCTGTAATTTCTTTGGTCACATAACCCATGTAGCGTACCTGCACGGTATAGGTACCGTCAGGTGCTTTCATTTCAAAGTCACCGTCTTCATCGGAGAAAGTGGCCAGGGTTGGCATTTCAGGGATCAGAACGGTAACGCCGACAAGGGTTTCACCCGTTTTCTCGTCAGTAATCTTTCCTTTTAATGTACCCTGTGCTACTGCATTGACAAACAGGCCAAGACAAAACATTAAAGTAATTGCAAAACGCATATCTTAAAATTTTGCGCAAATGTCCCCGCTCAATGTTACGACATCGTAAAGCGAATATTACCGAATTGTTACCAGCACTTAAATCATTGATCATTAAGGCTCAGACCCCATTATTTTTTCAATATTTTTGTATGAATAGTGCTTTTGCGACATGTATAACCCTATTATCTAATAGGCAGCCGGTATCTTTGCGCCGATGAATACCCGGCAACTCTTCCAGCAACATCTGGCACAAACTTCTCCCGAACCTGTAGGCTTACATATTGCCGCCGCAAAAGGCAATTACCTGACTGATATCGATGGAAAAACCTATCTCGACCTGATCGGTGGTATCAGTGTTTGCAATGTAGGGCATGGACATCCGAAAGTGATTGAAGCCATCAAAAAACAGGCAGACCAATACCTTCATGTAATGGTCTATGGCGAACTGGTGCAAACGCCGCAGCTGGCTTTTGCGCAAAAACTGACAAAACACCTGCCTGCCACACTGAACAGCGTTTACTTTACCAACTCCGGTGCCGAGGCCTGTGAAGCAGCGCTGAAACTGGCGCGCCGTATAAGCGGAAGGCCAGGTATCATTGCGGCACACAATAGCTACCACGGGCATACCATGGGGGCACTGAGTGTGATGGGCAGCGAGTACTGGCGCAATGCATTTCGTCCGCTGATGCCAGGCGTACAACACTACACATACAATAGCCCTGAATTCATAGACGCCATCGATGAGCAAACAGCCTGTGTGCTGATAGAAACAGTGCAGAGCGAAGCCGGCATCATTGCCCCGGACGCGGGATGGCTGCTCGCCCTCCGTGAGCGTTGTACGCAAAAAGGGGCATTACTCATCATGGATGAAATACAGGCCGGATTTGGACGTACCGGAAAATTGTGGGGTTTTGAGCATTACAACATTGTTCCTGACATTTTACTGCTGGGCAAAGCCCTGGGCGGAGGTATGCCGATGGGCGCCATGATCGCAGGCAAAGACCTGATGCTGCACTTTACACACAGTCCGGTATTGGGACATATGACCACCTTCGGAGGACATCCCGTATGTTGTGCCGCCGGCCTGGCTGCCCTTGAGGTATTGCTCGAAGAAGGGCTCACAGAGCAGGTTCCAGAGAAAGAAGAATTATTCCTGCAGCTATTGGTGCATCCCCGCATCAGGGCGGTGCGCAGTAAGGGCCTGCTGATGGCC
>DATJDO010000519.1:0-2104 GCA_035497375.1 Chitinophagaceae bacterium
CTGGTACAGTCTGGTGTTTGTAAACAAGAGCTGGCGCGCCCCGGCAGAAACGGTCAGCTGGGCTTTGTCTAATGCGGCCACTACGCCCGTCTCCACCAATACAGATAAGGTGATGACAAAATTTGGTAGTACCGGCTGGGCGCAAGTAATGATGATCGCCGCCAATGCGCAAGGCAGCGACACCGCTATAGAGCAGGTCTACATTGCCGATACAAATGCCCTCAACCCTGCCGGCTATTGGCAGGAATTCAATCACCCGGCAGACTATGCCAACTGGCCTCTTTTCAATTATTACAAGAACCGCTACAAATGGGAAATGAGCGAGCGTGGTTATTTTGATAACACTTCTATCCGCTACAAAAGCTACGATGATCGAACTTCTCCGGAAAACCGCCTGGGCAGCCCGGAAGGCGATTACGATGATTTTTTCACACCGGGATTCGATCTGGGCGGCCTGGGCGAAAACGGTAACCTGAACTTTATGTATGCAGGCGCCTATGCGACAGAAGACCCCTCCTTTAAAAAGGATGTATTGGAGATTGCCTACTCTACAGATTGTGGCGGTACATGGAATTTATTGAAAAAAATGTCCGGTGAAGAATTGCAGACAAGAGAGCCGGTAAGCGACCGGGAGTACTTATCCCATTATGAAGACTGGAAGCCGATGAGCATTGATCTGAAATGGGGTACAGCGAAAATCCGGAATTCAAGGGTGTATTTCAGGTTCCGGTACAGGCCTTCAGCCATTCAGAAAATGGAAGGTAAATATGCTGCGGGCAACATCTTCTACATAGACCGTATCCACATCAGCAACAATCCGCTGGGTGTTAATGAGGTAATCCTGGGTGAAAAAGCTGCCACCCTGGCGCCCAACCCGACCAGCTCCAACGCCTTTGTATTGTTCGGAAAAGCGAATACGAACGTACATATCCGCGTAACAGATGTAACCGGCAAACAGGTGTACTCCCTGACCACCAAAGTAGACCAGAATAATGCCAGGATCGAGATCCCCGCTGCTTATATCAGTGTAAAAGGCTTCTACATGGTACACATCAGCGGCGACGATAACCTGAACCAAACTGAGAAACTCGTGGTGTATTAAACCACTATATCGATACGATAGCGATAAAGCCTGCCCAGAAAGGGCAGGCTTTATACTTTTTGCTCTTTGTTCGCTCCAATAGCGCTCCGCAAGACTGAGGGCTACTCTACGCTCCTGGTTGAACTTTTCTCAGGCGGCTAAAAGCAAACCTTCTGATTGGTACAATAGCTTGCTATCATCCTTCTTGTGCCAATAGAATATTCCGGAGCTTCTGCACTCCTTCCGAAGGCTGTCCGCAGACAGAGGGTTAACTGTATGTCCCGCGGAAGATTTTCTGCTGTATTGCACAAAAAAAGCTGCAGGAATTGTTCCTGCAGCTTTTTAGACAATTAGATGAATTTTACTTTACAATGGTACCGACCTGTTTCCCGTTCACCACGTCCATTAGATTGCCCGCTTTATTCATGTCAAACACGATAATCGGCAATTTATTTTCCTGGCACAGCGTAAAGGCCGTCATATCCATTACTTTCAGCTCCTTGCTGATCGCTTCGGAGAAGGAAATGGAATCGAAACGTGTAGCGGTTTTGTCTTTTTCCGGGTCTGCGGTATAGATACCGTCTACACGAGTGCCTTTAAGGATGACGTCCGCCTGTATCTCTACGGCGCGCAATGCACCCGCAGTATCCGTGGTGAAATAAGGATTGCCGGTGCCGGCAGCGAAGATCACTACGCGGTCTTTCTCCAGGTGACGGATGGCACGGCGACGGATATAAGGTTCAGCAATCTGCTCCATTTTAATGGCACTCATCAGCCTGGTTTTAACACCGCATTTTTCCAGTGAAGCCTGCAATGCCATACCGTTGATCACAGTGGCCAGCATTCCCATATAGTCGCCCTGGGCACGCTCAATACCGGTTTCGCTTTCATTCATGCCGCGGTAGATATTGCCTCCGCCAATCACTACAGACACCTGTACACCTACTTCTACAATGCTTTTAATGTCCAGTGCATATTGGCTGAGCATTTTAGGGTCCAGGCCAAAGTTGCGGTCGCCCATCA
>DATJDO010000520.1:0-2730 GCA_035497375.1 Chitinophagaceae bacterium
GATACTCACACCGGTGATCCGGGCTATTTCCTTAAAGCTCATTTCGCCATAAATACGCAGTGTGATCACTTCGCGTTGTTCTTCAGGCAACTGTTCCATCAGCTTACGCAGGCTTTGCTCGGTTTGCCGCTGTTCAATGCCAGGCACATGATTATCCGGGCCTGCCAGCAATTCCAGTATATCCTCCCCATTGGCAAGGGTTACTGGTATTTTGCGTCGTACGCGGCGGAAATGGTCCATACAAAGATTGTGCGCTACACGGCTGGCCCAGGGCAGGAATTTACCCTGTTCTGCATAGTTGCCTTCGCGCATCGTACGGATCATTTTCAGGAATGCATCCTGAAACAGGTCTTCGGCAAGATACTTGTCTTTGACAAGCATATAAATGCCGGTATAAATTTTGTCTTTGTACCGATAGATCAGTTTTTCAAGCGCATGCTCATTTCCATTTAGGAAAGCCTGCACGAGTTCGGTGTCGGTAGCCGATTGCTGGAGTACTGTCATATACTTCGATGTGTTTGGGTTTATTTAAAATGATCAGGTATCAGTAGACACCATAGGCATTTTTACACAATTGTTGAAGTAGAAGTATATGCTATAAGTAAATCCTTTTTTAGAATGTGAACGCCAAAGATAAGAGCAAAATTTATTATAAAGCGCAAACCTTTCACTTTTTTTTCTGTTTTATTTACGATAGCTTTTGCAATCCGGATTTTATTTTTCCGAAAAAGCTTTTCTTTGTTGCAGATGGGATTAATCACAATCGGCACACCTTTCAATATCGATATTGAATTCAGCACTGCTCCTATGCTCAGGCGGATCACCGCAGTGTTCCTCGATATGTTTATCCTCGTGCTATACATGCTGCTTGTCTACCGTTTCGTTATTATAGGCTTTGACATGGGCCGGAACGTGAACGAATTTGTCATGATGACAGGTATATCCATCATTCCATTTCTTTATTTCCCTATTATGGAACTGCTCCTCAATGGTCAAACACCGGGCAAACGGCTTACCGGCATTAAAGTGATGGACAGAGAGGGTAATGAGCCAGGTATGAGCCAATACCTGTTACGCTGGCTGCTGGGTTTTGGCAATTATGCAGTATTCCTGCTCCCGTACATTATTGCAACTTCAGCCAGCACCTTTCTTTTGATGCTTTTTTTCTGCATTTTCGCCATCATCATATTTTACATCCCTGATTTTTTGTGTGCTTTGTTTACCAGGCACAATCAGCGCATTGCCGACCTTGCCGCAGGCACGCTGGTAATTGACCTGAAAAAGAAAATGGATTTTTCTGAAACTATTTATCTGGATATCAGCGGACAGGAACAGGGGGCGCTTTATCCGCAGGTATTGCAGCTGAGCGACCGGGATATTAATGGCATTCGCAATCTCATTGCCAAAAATCCCAAATCAAAAACGGAACTGGCATACAGGGCGCGCATTGTCCACCGCATCCGCGAAGCCCTGAAAGTGACAGAGGCACAGGAAGATGATAAGACCTTCCTCGAACAGTTGTTGCGGGACTATAATTACCTGACACAACGGAAATAACATCCATTACTGCACTTCCTTCATCAAGGCCGTAAGAACGGTAAAAACAGCCGGACAGGAAGTTGCATTTTTCAAGGTAAGCGGCACACGCTTCAGCAACACATCTTCATCGGTATAGGGATAACGGCGGCAATCTGAGGGCCGGTCTTCATAAATACTGCAATAATTATCAGCCCCCAGGAAAGGACAAGGCGATTGCTTCACCACATAATCGTTCTCTTCGTCCAGGCGTAAATATTGCTGGGTAAAATCGCCCTCTTTCATTCGTAAGACTTTGGCAATACGCTTGATATCGGGTTGTTTGAAGCGGGGGGAATAATTTTTGCAGCAATTACCGCATGCCAGGCAATCTATTGTTGAGAAAGCAGCTTCATGCAATTCAGGCAACAATTTCAGCATTTTATTCTTGTTGCCTTTTTCCAGCATCCTACGGAACGCTTTTTGCTGTTCCAGGGCCTGTTTTTGCCAAAGCGGGGAAAGATTGAATGCCATTTTAATGTGTATGGTAAGCAGGATAGCTTGAAAGAGAGGTATTTAAAAAGGAAAAGCCGATCTGAGAACAGATCAGCCCCTATAAACCCTATCACCATGAAAACCTCTTTATGAAGAAAAGCAAATAAATTGCTTTCATGTTTCTACTACAAAGATAGAACTGTTTTTGAAAGTTGCAAGTTTTTTTTCAGATTTTTTAAAAAATATTTTTCAGCCCCTAAACGCCCATTTTTTCCATGATCCGTTCCAGGTCGCTGTCGTTGTAAAACTCAATAGTGACGCTGCCTTTCCCGTTTTTCTTCCGGTCCATACGCACTTTGGTAGAAAAGTGGGAGGCCATGCTGTCTTCTATGCGTTTGTACGCTGGCGCTAATTTTTGCTCTTTTTGTTCATTTTTTGCTTCTCCACTCTTTTGCCCTGACTGCATGTCCTTTACCAATTGTTCCACCTGACGCACAGACAGACCTTTTTGTTGGGCTTCGCGGAATACATACAATTGCTGGTCAATGAGCTCCAGGCCAATAATCGCACGCGCATGGCCCATAGACAGGCTTCCGTCACGCACGGCTTTCTGGATATCTGGTGGCAGTTTAAGCATGCGCAGGTAATTGGCTACTGTACTGCGTTCTTTTTTCATCCGTTCGGCCACCTGCTCCTGCGTCAGCTCGCACTCGTCCCTCA
>DATJDO010000521.1:0-1855 GCA_035497375.1 Chitinophagaceae bacterium
TTGTCGCCCAGTTTTTCGATCACCCCGAAGTAGCTATCCACGATAACGTCGAGGAGGGAATAACAAAGGTAGTCGGATTGACGGTCCAGGATCCGCTGGCTTGAGTTACGCAGGCGGTTGCGGAGCGGATCAAATACATCCCTGGTCGCATCTTCCTGGAAAGACAGTACAAAGCCTTTTCCTACAACGATGCTGACCTGTTCCTGCTCAATACAAATAGTTTCCTGGTTAAAATAGATCATGGGCAGCAGGCAAAACAATACATTATCTACCTCGTCCATCTTGGCCCTTTGCCCGATGCTCAATATATCCTCTACCAACAGGGGATGCACCTCAAAATAAGCGCAAAGCCGCTCTACTTCCTGTTTCTGCAGACCGTCGGCATTGATCCAGGTGATCTTTTGCCCTCCCATGATTGTATTCCAATCCGGTGGGGTTTTGGTCTTTAATTCTTTTAACTGGTGTTCATCGTAGTTGAAGATGCTGTACACCGTTTCCGTCGCTGTGATGCGCTTTGCCGGTATAGTAGCAGGGTCATAAGAAATCCTGTGCTTGCTGCGTTGCAGCAATTGCGGTATAAACTGTGCTGCTTTTTGTCTTTTACTGCCCATATCAAAAAAAATGACCGCTGCAATATAAGTGCTGCAGCGATCATTCTGTATTGGTGTATCTTAAAAAGATTATTTTTTGATAAACATACTTACTTGTTTTTCTGTGCCATTGTCCAGGCGGATGATATAGGATCCTGGTTGCAAAGCTGATACATCAATATCCTTTTGCGCTGAAGTGCTGATCAGCTGGCGTCCGCCGAGGTCAGAAATAGAAACCGTGATATTGCCCTGAGCTTCGATATGCAGCACATCCGAGCAGGGATTCGGATAGATAGCCGTTTGTAACGCTGTAGCAGAAGCTCCGATGCTGGAAGTAACATCTTCGGTGAATGCCGCTGTAAAGCCCATACTTGGCTCATCTCCGGCTACATTTCCTGTGCCGTTTACCGCATTGATAATGCCATAGAACGTGGCAGTACCGGCGCCTTTGGCAGGAGCAGTCCATTCGAAATCAACGGTTAGCGCGCTACCTGTAGCAGATAAAACCGCTGTGTGTTCTACGATTTTGGTACTGCCTACAGTCCTGGAAATGGTGTGTGTAGCTGTCGTTGTCAAAGTTCCGGTCAGGCTTTTATCCGCTTTGGTTACAGTAGCCTGGAAACCGAATTTGTTCAGGCCGGAAGTATTGGCTCCGCTCAGCCTTACAACATAGGTCTTGCCTGGTACATATTTACCGCTGCTCACCACAGTGGAGGTAGCTTTATCGGTAAGGGTAAACATACCTGTCGTTGTGGTACCGGAAGCGCTGTGGCAACCTCCGCCGGCACAGGAAGCAGCAGCGCCGTCAGAGCCAGTGCGGTTTAGCGAAGAGCCTGCAGGTCCGCTTGAGTAAGCGGTAAGGCCCAGATAAGCAATACCAAGTGTTGCACTGAATAGTAAAAATTTCTTCTTCATGTACGAATGTTTTAATTGTTGCGAATGTTTTGTCAGTGTTTTGTAAAAATATGCTATCCGCCCAATAGGTTGTTATCTTTTCAATCCTGAAAATGACACTTTTCTTCCCAAGGTTTCCATTGCCTGTAAATGCTTAATTTTGCGCTCTTATTTTGTTCACAGTAAACTAAATTACCCTGATGGGGCACAAAAAACTGATACGCTTCAGAGCAATCGATCATTTCAGTAATGTATTGCAGAATCCTGAAGGAATGCCGGGAAACTGGAATGGTTTCTTTAAAAATGATCATCCGATCACGCTGGAGCTGGCCTGCGGTAAGGGTGAGTATAGCGTAAACCTGGGTCGCGAA
>DATJDO010000522.1:0-1822 GCA_035497375.1 Chitinophagaceae bacterium
CAGGTGCTCGCACACTTCAAACTGATCAAGCAATAAAAGCACGTGTTCATAGTATCATTTTGCCGTGCGTACCTGGTAGTATGCTGTACTAAGTTTTCACCGCATTTGCCCATGCTGCCGGAGTGAAGCTCTTGTTGTACAGATTCCTGCAGAATGACATTTTTACATAATGGAGATTGATGCATGAGCTCCAGCTTCAGGTCTGCCATACCGCAGGCATCTGTACGTATTCACCCCTTTTGTTACACATGCTTATTGTATTGATAACAGTATAGATTGCTCCGAAATGGCCGTTTTAGTAATGCATGCAGCGATGGGGGGAGTCTTGTCGTCGTGGTTTTCCCAATAGCGTTCTGCACCATTTTACGGATGAGTTTGTTGCGGCCTTATGGCACAAAGAGCCAGGTGTATAACATAAAAAAATCCCCGGCTGAACGATCAGCCGGGGATTTTTCTTATTGAGTCGATTACTGCTTACTGAATACCCAGTTTTGCTTTTACAGCAGCCATCATATTATCAGCATCTCTTGTTACCAGTACAGAACCGGTAGAGACATCAAAAACGTAGTCGATTGCTTTTTCTTTTGCTACATCTTTGATTGCTTTTTCTGCTTTATCCAGGATGGGCTTGAACAGTTCCTGTTTTTTGGCGACTACTTTCTCTTCTGCGCTTTTCTGCGTAGACTCGATGCGGGCACCCAGGTCTGTGATTTCTTTTTGTTTTACTTCTTTCACCGCATCAGTCATTGTTTTTTCCTGAGCCTGGTAGTCTCCCATTTTCTTTTGGTATTCTTTGCTCATTGTTTCGAGTTGGTCTTCGAAAGATTTGGCATAAGTTTTCAGATCAGCGTCAGCTTTTTTTACTTCGGGCATCAGGGTCAGCAATTCCTGTGAATTGATATGACCAATCTTCAGGGTTTGTGCATTTACTGTAGTAAAAAGGGCAACGGAGCAGGCAACTAAAAGAATGATTTTTTTCATCAGTTTTCTATAAGTTTTAATTTTAAAGGAGTTGCAAAATTATTTAATTTAATTGACAGTTAGGTGATTTATTTACCGATACCCAAAGATTTCAGTACTTCGTCACTGCGGTCCAGTTTGGGGTCTGCATAGAACATGGTTACACCACCGGCTTTATCCAGTACCAGATCATAACCGCGGGCTGCAGCCATTTTTTGCACGGCATTGTAGACTTTATCTTGTACCGGTTTTACCAGCTCCTGGCGTTTTTTGAACAGGTCGCCTTCATATCCGAAGTATTGCTTCTGAAGATCCTTGGCAGACTTCTCCTTATTCATGATCTCATCTTCACGTTTTTTGCGCATGTCGTCATTGAGCATGGCGCGCTCAGCCTGGTAACTTTTGTACATACGGTCTACCTCTTTCATTTTCTCATCTACCTCCGTCTGCCAGTTTTTTGAAAACAGATCGAGCTGATTTTGAGCGTTTTTATAGTCCGGTACTTTTTCCAGTATATACTTGGAGTCGATGATGCAATACTTTTGGGCGGAAGCGGCAAAAACACTGCATAAAGCGATCAGCAGGGGAAACACTATTTTTTTCATTTCTTTTTTCCTTTTTAGGTTATAAACGAATTAAGCTTTAAGCTGGTATCTGACTTTTAGTACTACGCAGGGTTTAAGCTGCAGTTTTGTTTTAACAATCCGCCTGACAACAAGATGTTATTCCGGCTCAAATCCAAGCATAAAGGTGATTTTCGACATATCCTTCAGGCTGGCTTTTCCTGTATTGCCCATGGGGTTGAAGGGGTAGCGGTCCAGACCTATACCGTAGTCCAGCCCCAGGAGGCCAAACATAGGGA
>DATJDO010000523.1:0-15813 GCA_035497375.1 Chitinophagaceae bacterium
GCAGGTTGATCGTTTTGGAAATCGCACCACTGATGAAGGGCTGTACGGCTGCCATCATACGGATGTGGCCATGCGCATGAATATAACGCTCGCCTTTTTTACCACACTTGTTCGCACAGTCAAACACAGGCAGGTGCTCAGGCTTCAGAAAGGGCGCACCTTCCATCATCATGGTACCGCATACATAGTCGTTTGCAGCTTCGATCTCTTCATCGCCAAAGCCCAGTTCTTCGAGCAGGTTAAACTCCATATCGTAGTACTGCTCCGGTTTGAAGCCCAGCCGTTGCAGGCATTCTTCACCCAGGTTGTATACATTGAAGACGAAGCCGATCTCGAAAGCGCTTTCTACCAGGTTATCCAGTTTTTTCAGTTCGTCTGCGATAAATCCTTTTTCGCTCAGGGACTGATGGTTGATATACGGAGCTCCGACAAAGGTGCCATGCCCTTTGGCGTATTTGACGATGGCATCGATTTCCGATTCGTTGTACTTCAGGTTTTTCAAGGCCGCCGGTATAGATTGGTTGATGATCTTGAAATAACCACCACCGGACAGCTTCTTGAATTTTACCAGTGCAAAATCAGGTTCTATACCCGTAGTATCGCAGTCCATGACAAGACCGATGGTACCGGTGGGTGCTATCACGGTAGCCTGCGCATTGCGATAGCCGTATTGCTCACCCATTTGCAGGGCGGTATCCCAGGCGCGTGTCGCTGCGGACAGCAGGTAATCGGGGCAATATTTTGCATTGATGCCCACAGGCTTTGTTTCCAGGCCTTCGTAGGCATCGGCAGCATCGTATGCTGCAGCGCGGTGGTTGCGCATCACACGCAGCATGTGCCGGCTGTTTTCTTTGTAGCGGGGGAATGCACCCAGCGCGGCGGCCATTTCTGCAGAAGTGCTGTAGGCCACCCCGTTCATGATAGCGGAGATCGCTCCTGCTATCGCACGGCCTTCTTCACTGTCGTAGGGAATGCCGCTGACCATCAGCATGGAGCCGAGGTTGGCAAAGCCAAGCCCCAGGGTACGATAGTCGTAACTGAGCTGGGCCACTTCCGGGCTGGGGAACTGGGCCATTAGTACAGAGATCTCCAGCACCACGGTCCACAGGCGGGTCATGTACTCAAAAGAGCGTACGTCAAACACTCCGGTCTCTTCGTTGAAGAAGCGGCGCAGGTTCAGTGAAGCCAGGTTACAGGCTGTATTGTCCAGGAACATGTATTCCGAGCAGGGATTGGAGGCCCGGATCGCACCGCCTTCAGGGCAGGTATGCCATTCGTTGATGGTGGTATCGTATTGGGTACCGGGGTCAGCACAGCGCCAGGCAGAATAGGAAATCTTTTCCCACACATCTTTTGCCGGTATTTTGCGCATCACCCTGCCGTCGCTGCGGGCCGTCATTTCCCAATCGCCGCCATTGACAAGGCGACGGAAAAATTCATTCGGAATGCGTACAGAGTTATTCGAGTTCTGACCGGATACTGTCTTGTAAGCTTCGCCTTCGTAGTCGCTGGCATAACCTGCGGCAATGAGTGCGGCTACTTTTTTCTCTTCTTCTACTTTCCAGTCGATAAAGTCCAATACCTCTGGGTGGTCCAGGTCCAGGCAAACCATTTTAGCTGCGCGACGGGTGGTACCACCGCTTTTGATTGCACCGGCAGAGCGGTCGCCGATCTTCAGGAAGCTCATCAGGCCACTGGAGGTACCACCACCACTGAGTTTTTCGCCTTCGGCACGGATATTAGAGTAGTTGGTCCCTACACCGCTGCCATATTTGAAGATACGTGCTTCGCGTACCCAAAGGTCCATGATACCACCTTCGTTCACCAGGTCGTCGTCTACACTGAGGATAAAGCACGCATGCGGTTGCGGGCGTTCATAAGCATTGGTAGAGCGCTCCAGTTTGCCCGTTACGGGGTCTACATAGTAGTGTCCCTGTGCTTTACCATTGATGCCATAGGTATTGAACAGACCGGTATTGAACCATTGGGGGGAGTTGGGTGCACAGCTCTGGTGCAGGATGCTGTACACCAGCTCATCATAAAACACCTGGGCATCGTATTCACTGGCAAAATACCCGTATTTGAATCCCCAGCTGCGCCAGCAATCGGCTAAACGGTGCGCCACCTGCTTGACAGAGGTTTCGCGGCCCGAAGAGCCGTCGGCCTGGGGCACGCCGGCCTTCCTGAAATATTTTTGCGCCAGGATGTCGGTAGCGATCTGCGACCAATGCTCCGGCACTTCGACATCGGTCATTTCGAATACCTTTTCCCCGTTCGGGTTGCGGATCACAGAACTCCGGTAATCGTATTTGAAGAGGTCAAAAACGTTGACGTCGTCGTTGGTATACTGTCTTTTAAAAGTCAGTCCTTTTGTGTTCTTTATATCAGTCATACTATGTGGTCAGTTTTAGCGGTTAGGCCATCTTTCGGAGTGGAAAACGAAATTATTTCAAAACTTTCTTAAGGGCAAGGGCTTTCTATACACAGACCTGTGGATAACCCGTGCAAGCCGCACTGATGGCTTCAATCAAAATTTATAGCCTATAAAGATACACTCCCTTTTACAAAATAAACCTTAAAATAGCACCATACTTAAGTGCCATTACCCTCAATCAGAAAAACAACAATTTATTGACATACAGATCATATTACATAACAAAAAACAGCAGGCCATAAGGCCTGCTGTTACTCTTTTTTAGCAGAAAGCGTTTTACCAGATCTTATTCCTGGAGTTTTCGAAGTCTTTTGGTTTTACGATGGTAAACACGCGGGCGATGTTGAAGCCGAAGCGGAAATGCCCGTCTTCCCATTTATCGTTGGTCTGGCCGATAAAGGTGCGCTCGGTCATGCCATTTGAATTGGTGAAATGCAGCTGGAACACGTGCCCGCCCGTTTCGATATCGAAGCCTATGCTGAGTGAATTGGTGGTTCCGGTCAGTTGGTTGAACTGGTAGAAATACTCCAGGTTCAAAGTCGTTCTGCGGCTGAGTTTGATACGGCCTGCAGCGCCCAGGGCGTAAATATCATTAGGTTCGGCAATGGTGTTTACAAAGTTGTAATGCACATGCGTAGGCATCAGCTGTACGGTAAAGGTATTGCTGAGTTTGCGCGCAATCAGCAATTGGTTGAAGAAGAACAGGCGATTGCTGAAAGGGTATTTTTCGGGCGATACCAGCGGCCTGCCCAGCAGCAGCGGTGCAGACATGGAGGTTAAGGACATCCCTCCCACATAGCTCAGGCTCAGCGGCATTTCATTGTGTACGGTCTGGCGCAGCAATTTGGCTTTCACATAGCCGTCATACTCTTTGTACAGGGAGCTTCGACCCACGCCAACCGTAAGCCAGTTGGTAACACCGTAGTCCAGGCCGAGGCGGATTGTCGCGCCATCCAGGCCAAAAAATTCGTGCACGCCGCCACTCATGGAACTGAAACGGTGCGATATTTTAAAGTCAAGTGTGCCTTTGGCCGTATTTTCAATGCTGTGGCTATTGATGACCCTGGTGGTTTTAAAGGCTCCGTAGGTATATTCTTTTGCCGCTTTGTCCGGGTTGTTGTCGAGCATGCTGCTCAGATCGCTGGTATCTGTTTGGGCAACAGCAGAAAAAGACGAAAGCAACAGCAGGCTCATGGCTGCTTTAAATTTTGTACAGGTTGTGCGCATACGCAGTGTGTTGAGAGTCTGGGGGGTATCTAGGCTTTTTTCAAAACAGAGTTAACGGTTACTTCTATCTGGTTGGCGACCTTTCCTTTCGCTACCGATGGAATCTGGATATTGTAATCGGCAATGGCTACATTGAACTTAGTGTTCAAGGTCAGTTCGCCGCCTTTTACGATGACGGTACCGGGAATCTGCACGTCTTTGGTGACACCATGAATGGTAAGCTTGCCGTTAACGGTTGTTTTATAGGTACCGTCTTTAGTGAAAGCAGCTGGATTCATTTTGCCTTTGAACTCTGCCTTAGGGAATTTGTCTGACTCCATGTAGCTTTCATTGAAGTGCTCCTGCATCAGTTGCTTTTCGAACTTAAAGCTCTTGATCGGTACCTGGAACACTACATCACCGCTGGCGGTATTCACCGCGGCCGCAACTTCATTGTTGAAGGCTTCAATGTTTTCAATAGGTGTAGTAGAGAAAAAACTGATCTTTCCGCTCCGGGTCATAAATTTTTGCGCCGAGCCTTGCAAAGCGATGCAGGCTACAACAGCAGTAAACAGTACTTTTTTCATAAAAAAGGTTTTAGATATGCTTAATTCTGTTCAGCACCGGTGTTGATCCAGCGCTTTATTTTATTGATGGTGCAATCATCCAGTTTAGGCGAGCTCTTGGGCATGGTACCGGCCTCTATCACGGCCAGGAAGCGGGTATTATCCACAATGGTCTTTACGCCTTCATACGTATTCAGGGCATAGCCGCCTGATTGGCTCCTGGCATCGTGGCATCCGCTGGCGGTACAGGAGTTGTTGACAATGGGTTGTATATCTTTCGTCCAGGTAATGGAAGTCGTGTCACAACCGGTGGTCGGGAACATCGCTTCTTTACTGTCTTTGTAACAAGCAGACTGCGCCAGGATCAATGTTACGGCTGCAGGGCAGAGTATAAAGCGGAAAATGCGTTTCGTTGAAATCATCTGATGAATATAAGCTGATAAAAAATTATTACGGATTCAGTACACAGTCTGTAAGCTTAACGTCGCCGACAAAGCCGCTGCAAAAGCCTTTTACGGAAACCTGGTCGCCTGCTTTGGCACTGAAGTCATTGCTGCGCATGGTGCACATAATGCCGTTGAGCGCATCGTCTGTCTGCAGGATGATATATTTCTGCTTGTCCTGGTTTTCTTCAACCGTGCTGACAATACCGCTTACCAGTATTGCTTTATTGAGGTACTTCTTGTTGGCCTCCGCTTCGTTGGCCGTAAATTCTACAAACAATTGCGGTGCCGCCATACTTATGGCAGTCTCATCATTCACATCTTTATGCGGCTTGTTGATAACGAAGTAATATACAGCCCCGGCAATGGCAGCAAGCGCAATAATTACAATAATGAATTTCTTCATATAATCAATTTGTCATCCAAATGTAATGCAAAAGAGGTTTGCAGCGTCAGTGGTATGTTGCCGGTAACCGGTGTATTGGCTATCCATTATCCGCATCAAGACGCCTGTATGCCTTGATAAAGATGGCGCCCAGGTTCTTGTGCGGCGGTACATAGTCTTTGAAGGTTGCTTCTGAAACCTTGCCTTTAAACTCTCCTCCGAGGCGTTTCCACATATTTACCCAATTCACGTCTGTTCCTTCACTGAGGTTGTCGTTCAATGCCCGCAATATTGGTTCATTGACCGCCATAGCACCTGTTTGTTTGGTAGAGATGATCTGTGCATCGGGTGAATTGGTCAGAATTGTAGATAAGTTATGATACCCGCCGCAGGACCCCAACACTACCACTTTTGTCTTGTTGGTCAGGCGCTCCAGTGTAGTAGGCAGATGATAACTGTGCCCCCGGTGTACAATTACAGAGGCATGAATCCCATTGTCATCCATATATTTATTCAACGCATTCTGGGCTTCTTCGTCTTCCGGCTCGGCCAGGGGAAGGTTAGCGTAGACCACCACGGGCTTTCCACTGGTAGAAGTAATGGTTGCCCAATACTTGCTGGTATTAATCTTCCATTTGGGCCCTTTGAAATTGGTGAGGAAACTATTATAGGACATTTTACCATCTTCGTCACCGTAAAAGAAAAATTGTTCTACAACGGCCTGGCTGTCATCTATCAGGTTGGCATAAGGCACAAAGTTGATCGGCGGAAGATTTAGTTTCTTCGACCGCTCAGCAGCCACCTCATTGGTCACACTATCTGTAGCACCTTCGAAAAGAGTAGCCAGCAGGGCATATACTTTAAGCCCTTTGCGGCTTTTGCGCTCGTACGATTTTTCATAATTCTCTTTTACCTCCCGCCTCAGAAAACTGGCCAACGCGGTATCTTCAATACTGCCAAAGGCATCGGCCACATCTACTGCGTCTTCCAGGTCATCCTCTTTTCCTTTGTCGAGATTCGCTATGAAATCTTTCATCAGCGTTTTCTTTTTCTCTTCTGTAAACGTAGCCAGGAATTGGTCCAGCCTGCTGAAGCCCGCGCTCATGCGGATAAAGGTTCTGAATTTGTCATAGTGCAGTTTTTCGAGGAACTCGTCGCCTTTCAGCGGTTTCATTTTTTCCATCAAGCGCTTGAAGGCACCGGTAAAAGAACTGGTGTAAATCTCGTCCTGTCCGTACACGATAATGTAATAAATCGCCTCGGGGCTCAGGTTTTCAATGCATTTAAACCGCACGGCTTCCGGTTTTTCATGCAGTTCGTCCATGATGCGCACATAGTCCCTCAGGGCACGGTATTCCAGCTCGCTGTTGATGCTGGTATTGCCCAGCTCCTGCTTTTCCATACGCAGGCGAACGAGGTTCTTGAAGAAAGAATCGGAGTTGGATGTGATGCGGTCTGCCTCGGCAATCGTCATCTTGCCGTTGTAGATATCATTCAGGAATATTTTAGCCTTCAGCGGTGATTTGGATTCTTTGGTGATGCGTACAATGGTCTTTACCAAAAGGTCTTTATTGCGCTCCAGCGCGTTCCGGATGGGTACGTTGGTAGAGGAGGCATAGTTGAATACTTCATCGGGCACTACCCTTGCAGCACCGGCCAGTACGATGTCTGCACAAGGTTTGTTAGCAAATTCCGACAATTTTTTGATCAACAGTGTCGGGTCCTGTTTACCGATCTCTTCGCACAGGAACTCTTTATCTACATCGTTCAGCAACTGGCTGTTGCCCAGGGAATAAATGTTTACGTTATTCTTTACAAACGTGGACAGGGTTCCTTCATATTTCGCAATCACCATCTGGCGGAAGTTGTTCACCAGCTTCCTGTAGTATGAAACTTCAAATTTCCTATCGTTATTAAATTGTACCAGTATATTCTCCAGCGAGCGGTGATAGCCCAGTTTGGTCTGGTTCTCCACGAACTTATCTTCTATCGGCAGGTTTTCGATCATGATCTGGATCTTACTAACCTCTGTAATCAATGAGTTCGTAAGGACCCTGCTGGCTTCGGGATCGTTGTTGTAATTGATATAGTTGTCGACTTTACCGTCTGCAGCATCTGCGCGACGCTGCTGTTTTTTTACTTTATCAAAAAAAAGGCTCCTTTGCATGGGCACAGGATGGATGAGGGTATCCACATCATAGATGGATATCTCTTTATTTTTTTTCTTGTCATCCTTATGCTTCTGCGCCCATACGCCACAGGGTAACAATAAAGTCAGTAACAATCCGCTGATCGCAATCTTCATAGAGTTAATTTATATACAACAACTTCTGCAAAACTAAACAATATGTTTGCGCTTATCCTGTAAATTATTCTTAACAAAAACAAGGAGTAAAGGCGGCTCACAGATAGGCGTTTTTCATCTATGCGGGCACAAATGTGCCAGGCAAAGAAAAATTTATGTAGGTTTGCATCCGCTTAGGTTCCCGCCTCCGGGCGGGATTAAAAGGGAACCAGGTGCAAATCCCGGACATTACCCGATGCTGTAAATTCCAGAATGTGCTTTTTGCATGAGCCACTATCCACAGGATGGGAAGGCGCAAAAAGCGGGAATAAGTCAGAAGACCTACCAGGCGAACAATCACTGCTTCGGGATGTTAAGCACAGGTGATAACGGCCGTCTTGTCCGCTACCCGGGCCATGACCGCATGTTTCCCCCTGTATTCTTTTCCTGCATGGCAGTTTTAAAACTGTTTTTTTATACTTTTTAAATATACAAACGCCATGCGCAAATTTTTACTTTCCTTTTCCGTAATCCTTTCCTGCATTACGACCCAGGCACAAATTGTTGCAGATTTTGAAACACCCAAATTGCCAAAAGCCGATACAGCTTATATCAACTACACTGATCCCGGTGAAGATGTAGGTTTTGCCAATGGCCTGGCCTACTTCCCCTGTGTCTACGATACTTCCGGAGGCTTCGAATTCTGGTCTTATGGCTTTGCCTATTCCAACATGACCGACAGTGTCACCAGCGGTTTTATGAACCAGTATTCGGCTAAGACCGCTAAAGGCTTTGCCGGTTCTGACCAATACGTGGTGGCTACAGGTATGGAAAATATCATCAACCTCACAGGAGCAGCCAGTGGCAAACCGGTAAACGGATTCTACATTACCAACAGCACTTATGCCTATAACAGCATGCGCGACGGCGATATGTTTGCCAAAAAATTCAGCGCTTCCGACAGCGACTTCTTCCGCCTGGACGTGTTTGGTATCCGCAAAGACACCCTGAGCAAAGACTCTGTAAGCTTTTATCTGGCCGATTTCCGCTTTACCGATACTACAAAAAATTATATCGTACGCGACTGGCAATGGGTAGACCTGAACAAACTGGGTAAGGCCGACAGCCTGTACCTGCGCCTGAGCTCTTCTGATACCGCTTTCGGTTATATCAATACACCTTTGTATTTCTGTATGGACAATTTTATCACCAACGAAACCAGTGTTTCAGTAAAAGATGTTACAGCAAAAGCAGATCTGAAGGTATATCCTAACCCGGCCAACAATGTTATTTTTGTAGAATCTGCTGTAGCAACAACACAGTCGGTGACCGTTTCTGATCTTACCGGCCGTATCATTGCAAGCTATGAAATGAACCATCAGAAACTGGAGATCAACACCAGCACTTTTGTCCCTGCTACTTATGTACTGACCTTCCGCAATGGCACGCAGGTTAGCACAACAAGGTTTATCAAACAATAAGACCATGATAAAAACTTTTCTTCCTGCCTTAGTACTTTCCTGTGTATGCTGTTCTGCAGCATCCGCGCAATTTGCACCACAGGTGGGTTTGGCAGGTAGTACAGCTATTCATAAAGGAAGCCCGGACATCAAAGCCTGGGCTTCCTCCTGTACCATCCTACGCGGCTTGCAACAGATTGATAATCCTTCGCTGGGCTATACTACCCTGGGAGATGCTAGCAGCGCACTGGGTACAGCCAATGGCGAAGTAGTCAGCCTGGGGGACAGTGGTGTGGCGACCATCTCTTTTGTACAGGCTTTGTACAATGGCCCGGGGGCCGATTTTGCTGTTTTTGAAAACGCCTTTCAAAACCCGGCGGATAAGGAAGAGGCATTCCTGGAGCTTGCTTTTGTAGAAGTAAGTTCCGATGGGAAACTTTTTTTCCGTTTTCCCGCGACCTCCAACACGCCTACAGCCACGCAGATCAAAGGTGCCGGCGACTATATGAATGCCCGGCTGATCAATAATCTCGCTGGCAAGTACGTATCGCAATATGGTACTCCGTTCGATCTTGAAGAACTGAAAGGAACAGAAGGCCTGGATGTTGACCATATCACCCATATCCGCATTATTGATGTGATCGGCTCTGTGGGCAGTGCAGGCTCCAAAGACCAGCTGGGTCAGCCGATCAACGATCCCTACCCTACTCCTTTCGGTACAGGTGGTTTCGACCTGGATGCTGTAGCAGCCATCCATATGAGCGGAACAGGCATCTCCTCTACAGGCACAGAAACAGCAAGTATTTTCCCCAACCCCGCATCGGACGAAGTACACATCACACTTCCTGTTGTTACCGCTCCTGCCACACTGGCGCTGTGCGACCTGAGCGGGAAAGTGATCCTGCGGCAGGAGGCCCTTATAAAAAATATCATCCCGATCAGCGGCCTGCAATCCGGCCTGTACCTGGTCGGCATCATTGAAGTAACAGGTATACAATGGATCGGAAAGTGCTCCAAAATATAAAATGGCTGCTGTGCACTCTGGTGCTGCTGGCTTCCTGCAAAAAGGATAAACCGGAACCGGGCAAGCCCGTGCTGCCGGGGGATAAAACAGGTAGGGTACTGGTTGTCTGCGAGGGCAGCCTGGGTAATGGCAACGCAGAACTCAGTGTGTACTACCCTTCCAGCGACAGTGTATTCAATGATGTATTCAAAACAGCAAACGGATCGGAACTCGGTGATGTTTTCCAAAGCATCACCCGGCTGGGCGACCGTTACCTGCTCTGTGTCAACAACTCTGATAAAATTGTTGTGCTGAACCGCAATTCCTGGATGCAGGAGCGTAGTATTAATATCCCTAAACCACGCTACCTGACAAAGGTCAGTGAACAAAAAGCCTATGTCGGATCCCTGTTCAGCAATAAACTCTATGTACTGAATACAACAGACTATACGGTACAGAAAACCATTGATATGCCTTACTCGAATGTTGAAGGCATACTGGTACAGGGTAGTACAGCCTATGTATGCTGTTGGGACACGGCCTGCAATAAACTATACCGTATCGATACGCAATCTGACCGGATCACAGATAGTGTACTCCTGTCTGGTTATGCCCCTCAAAGCATTTTAAAAGATAGAGAAGGTACCCTGTGGGTAATGGCCGGCAATGCCTATAAGAAAAAGAATACCAGCCTGAATCGTATCGATGCTTCGGGGGGAAAGCTGATCCGGTCTTTTGCTTTTCCCGCCGGTGTGGAAGCCATCAAACCCTGCCTGAATAACAACGCGGACTCCCTGTATTTCCTGGAAGTCAACTATTCGGGCGGTAGCATCAGTAACGGCGTATACCGTATGCCGGTAGGTAGTCCGGAGCTACCATCGACGGCATTTATTACCTGCAAGGCCAATCAATATTTCTGGGGGCTGGGCATTGATCCCTATAGCGGCCATATCTTTGTCGGCGATCCCAAAGGTTTTGTACAGAAAGGAAGCGTAAGTATGTATTCTGTACAGGGTGAGCTGAAAAAAGAATTCAATACCAACCTGGGTGTCGGTGCATTTTATTTTGACTGATTGAATCACTGCAACAAACATATCATCCCCACAATAGCAGGCTGCATAACCCTGCTATTTTTCTTTTATGCCCCCGCAGTCAGAGGGCAGGAAAAATCGCTGCGCGAAGTGCGTATCCAACACCGGAAGGAACGCAAAAATCTGAACACTACAGAACGGCTTAACACCTTTGGTCCTGGCATGAAGGTCGTCGCGATAGATTCCCAACTGCTGCAGCAATATGCACAACAAAACCTGGGACAGCTACTGGCCCAGCAAATGCCGGTATTCATTAAATCATACGGTATCAATAGCCTGGCAACCCTTAATTTCAGGGGTTCTTCCGCAGCTCAGTCCCTGGTATTGTGGAACGGCGTACCACTGAACAATGCCGCTTTGGGTATGGCAGATGTATCGCTGCTGAGTGTTCAAAATTTTGACCAGGTGCATATAGCCTATGGCGGCTCTTCTGCTCTGCTGGGCAGTGGTAATGTAGGCGCAGCTATATTATTGGATAACCGGAACAGAGAAGCAGACACAGGGAAAAAAAACACTTTTGCCGTACACACGGAAGTGGCCAGCTATGAACGGTACAAGCTTGCCTTACAGGAACGGTATCATATGGGAAAGTTTTCAGCAACCCTTCGCCTGCAGGGTCATTCAGCAAAAAACAATTTTAACTATACAGACCAGAACGGTGTCCCGCAGAAAATGCCCAACGCACAACTGCACAGCTATGAAGGTATGCTGAACCTGGCTTACCGTCTGAGCAACAGAACACAGGTACACCTGGATCTATGGCATCAGTCTTTTGAACGGGACATACCACCGGCACTGTTCGAACAATTCTCCGTAAAAAAGCAGAACGACCGGTCTACACGCCTGCTGGCCGAGATCAACCATACCACAGGAAAAAACAGCAGGGTGTATAATAAAACGGCTTTGCTGCAGGACCGGATGCAGTACCGGGACAGTGCCATCGGCCTGTCTGCCACCAACAGTACATTCCAGTTTTACGAGGAAGCAGGCTGGCAGCACCACACAACACAGCATGAGCTGTTACTGTTCGTTCCGGTAAATATATCCTGGACAAAACCGGTGAATGACTCTGTTGCCCGTTTTCAAAACAAGTTTGCGTTGGCTGCCGGCTACACCTATAAAGTTTTTGAAGACCGGCTTAAAATAGCTGCCAACAGCAGGCTGGAACAGATCAACGACCAGACTGTATTTCTGCCTGGTCTGAATGCTTCTTACAGATTATTTTCCTTTTTACAATTCAGGGCCAATGTGCAAAGGAGTTACCGGGCACCTACGCTGAATGAATGGTATTACCAACCTGGTGGCAACCCGCTGCTGAAACCAGAGCAGGGCTGGAGCCAGGATGCAGGTTATGAGCTTAAATATGCAGGTAGCAGCTTGTTCCTTCAGCACGACCTGAGTTTATTCAACCGGCAAATACAGGATTGGATATTGTGGTTCGGCGGCTCTATCTGGACGCCGCACAATATTGCCAGGGTACATTCCCGTGGTATAGAAACGTTCAACTCTTTGCTCTGGAAAACCGCTAACTGGAAAATCTCGGCAGGTGTGAATACTTCCTTTGTACTTGCAACCACAGTTCAGAGCTATATACCCGGGGATGGTAGTATCGGCAAACAGATTCCTTATTCGCCACGGTATAACGGGCAGGCGAATATCGGGTTGGGTTATGGCGATTTTCATATCAGCTACAACCACACCTACACGGGTTACCGGTTTATCACTACGGATGAATCTCAGTATTTGTTGCCCTATGAAACGGGGAATGTCTATCTACGGTATGATCTGCCGCTAAAAAAGATGAATTGTGCTCTATCTTTTTACGGCAATAACATCTGGGACCGGCCTTACCAGGTAGTGAATATGCGCCCTATGCCGGGGCGCAACTGGGCACTCGGGCTGAGTGCCTCTTTCTGATTATTTTTTATTCAACGCCGCTATCCAGGGCATCAGCTCAGGGCAATCCTGGTACTCCTTATCGATCTTAATATAGAAGCTGGGCAGCTTTTCCTGCAGCCAGGCATTCTGATGATCTAATTGTTTTTGCCTCAGTGCTACTTCCTGTATGCTGTTGTAGTCATCGACCAGATTGGCTTTATGCGGCTCTGTACGGCTTTTAAGGTAGATAACGCGGCAGGACTTTTCTCCTGTCTGCGGATTATTATAAATCTGCGGCTGCGAGAAGCTGCCAGGTTTGAGGCTATCTATGGCCAGCATCATGGCCGGATCCAGGTCTTTGATCTGTAATTTGGAACTACCGGTACGCGGATCGGATACCATGCCTCCGGTCATTTTGCTGCTTTTATCGGTGCTGTATTTGCCCACGGCCAACTGGAAGGTTATTTTGCCGCTGATGAGTTCGGCACGCACACTGTCGAGTTTGATCATTGCCGCCTTAAAATCAGCTGTGCTGCGTTCAGGACGGATGAGAATATGGCGTACATGTACTTTATCATTTTTACGGGCCACGACCTGCAGGATATGGTAACCATATTCGGTTTTGACGAGCTGGGATACTTCGCCAACCTGAAGGCGTAAATATGCTTTTTCAAATTCAGGTACCATCTGGCCGCGTTCTACCCAGCCCAGGTCTCCACCCTGGTCTCGGCTGCCCGGGTCTGTGCTGTATATACCCGCCATAGTCTCAAAGCTCTTCCCTTCGTCTTTGATCTGCTTGCGTATATCTTCGAGTTTGGTACGGGCATAGTTGTCCAGTTCCGGGCTTACCGGCGGTTCAATCACGATCTGGCCAATCTCTACAGAAGCTGGGAAAAAGGGAAGGCTGTCTGCCGGAATTTTGTCAAAATATTTTTTCACTTCTACGGGGGTGATCTTCACATTGGAGAAAATCTGCCCTTTCATGCGGTCTGCCACCATCTGTTCCCGTACCATATCACGGGTCTCGTCTTTCATCTGGTAGATCGTCTTACCCAGGTATTGCTCCAGGCGTTCCTGGGAGCCGGCCTGCGCTACATAGTAGCGTACCCGTTGATCCATATTGGCTTCCAGCTCTTCTTCACTGATCACTACGCTGTCCCTGTCTGCTTGTTCTGCCAGCAGTTTCTGAAAGATCATCTCCTGTAGCAAGGTGCATTTCATACTATCGCTGGCACTCTCATTCTCTACTTTAAATTGTTCGAATTCTCGCTCCAGGTCAGACTGCAGGATAATCCTTCCCTTCCCGATCTTGGCAATAATACGGTCTGCGCTTTGCGGTTGGGCCGATGCAGGGAACACAGAAAGCAGAGAAGTCAGAAAAGCAGCGATCGTCAACAGGCTGGCGTATCGTAGGGATATTGAAGGCATATGCGTAGAAAAAGACTCTGTATAGATTGAGAGAGCAGCAAAAATAAGGTTTTGACCTATGAATAAAGATCGTAAAGCAATTTATTTAACGTTTTGGCTTACTGGTCTTTTCGCCGAACAAACCTTTAAAATTACGATCTGTATTATAGTTATCCGAAGCCTGCATACGCAGGGGATGTTTGACACGCCATTTCTCGAAAGTAGCCATGTCGTCTCCGAATGAGCCGGACCAGGTGCTGTACTGCTGCGGGTTTTCCGCCTTACCGAACAGCCACTGGTTGTACAGGTCAAAATACCCCTCCGTCATCATTTCATGATGAAAAGTGTAGAGCGCAAAGGGATAGCGGCTTGCATACGTATTTAACCAGCTGACCATAAAGCGGCTGCGCAGCATGATCAGATTTTCAGTAGTAATGCCGTCGCTGATCACGAAAAAGAGCCCCAGGTATGTTTTCTTTACTGCTTCTTCAAAATTTGCAGGTTCTGCACGCATCAGGGTTTCACCAGTTACATTCTTTGAAGGGGTAAAAAACAATTTCTGATACGCATCCAGCAACAAGAGCCTGGTATCGTTACCGCGTTGTGTATTGGGCTCCTTGTTTACAAAGATTTCTCCATACATAATGGCCCAGATCACACGGTCTGTCTGTACATAGGCAATGGCAGCTTCATGATAGTTCAGGTGAAAATCCGGATCGGCCGCAATACCGTCCAGCCAGGATTTCAAGGCGGCTTCAAAGTTGCGCTGTGTTTTGAAAAGCAAGCCCTGCTGATAATACAACAGACCGGATTTTGGATTTTTGTCAATCCCTTCGGCGATGATTTTTTGCGCTTTCTTATCTTCTTTAATCCCTTCATAGCATTGTGCAGCTATCCGGTAACATTCTGCATCGGCCACACCGGATGCAAACATGGGTTCCAGCACGAGCAATGCATTCTGGTAGCTACCGGAAACCTGGTACGCCTGCGCCAGGGTTTTCTTCACCAGTATATTACCCGGCTCCAAAGGCAATACCTTCTGGAAGATTGCCACGGCTTCGGTTGCATTACCCCGGCTCAGACTGTTCACGCCTTGCTGGTACATCTGTTCGATTTCGGGTGAAGACCATTCCTGGGCCTGCGCACTAAACACATTGAAACACAACAGGATCAATGCTACGATAAAGGATTTTTTCACATTCATTGAGTTGCAAACTTAATACCGAATACGCAAAAAAAGTGTCAACTGTATTATTTCGGATAATAGGCAGATAGGACAAGCTTGAAGATTTTTGCCAAAACTTAAAGTAATTTCGCCGCCAATCTGAGTTGATATGAACCTGAATGCTGAAAAGGCTGTAGTACTGATGAACCTGGGATCCCCGGACTCCCCCTCTGTGAAAGATGTGCGTACTTACCTGAATGAGTTCCTGATGGATAAAAAGGTGATCGACAAATATTCCTATTTGTTCCGCCTGCTGCTGGTCAAAGGCATCATTGTTCCGTTTCGTGCGGCCAATTCGGCCCACGCTTACCAGACGATCTGGACTGAAGAAGGCTCCCCGCTGATCGTTATCAGCCAAAACCTGCAAAAGGCGGTACAGGAATATACCGAATATCCTGTTGAAATTGCAATGCGGTACGCCAAACCCAGCC
>DATJDO010000524.1:0-4440 GCA_035497375.1 Chitinophagaceae bacterium
ATAGACGGCATCAGCAACAATGAATGGTATGCTGCCCGCCAGGATCAGACCCACAACCTGGCTATCGTCGCCATTTACCACCTGAGTAAAAAATGGACAGTGTCCGGCACCTTCGTATACAATACCGGTAATGCCGTCACTTTCCCCACCGGTAAATATACCATCAACCAGAAATCCGTATTCCTGTACTCCGAGCGCAATGGCTACCGGATGCCTGACTACCACCGCCTGGACCTGGGTGCTACCTGCAAACTGCGGGATAAGAAACACTATACATCAGAGCTGGCCTTCAGCCTGTACAATGCCTATGGCCGCGAAAATGCCTATATCATCAACTTCCGCGACGATCCCAACAATGCGAACCTGACGCAGGCCGTACAGTACAGCCTGTTCCGCTTTGTGCCGTCTATTTCGTGGAACTTCAATTTTAAATAATCAGGAAGCAGCTTAGCGGAATTGTATGTAATTTTGCTCCTGCATTCAACAGAGAAAAGATGAAAAAGTTAGCCGCACTACTGGTACTAAGCGTATTGCTGCCCCTGACGAGGACCTGGGCACAAGGATGCTCGGTCTGCACGCAAACGGCCAACCAGTTGGGTGAAAAAGGGGCCGATGGCCTGAACAATGGTATCATTTACCTGGCATTGCTGCCGCTCTCTTTTATCAGTGTGCTGGGATTTGTCTGGTGGAAGTACAACCGCCGCGTTAAATCGTCGTAAGTCCGCTGTTGCGCTTGTTTTGCAACAATAAAGCCCGTGTCTGCAAGACCACAGACAGGCAGATCAGGCCCATTCCTGCAAAGAAACCTGCATTCAGGTCCTTATCTTCCCGGTAGATCAGGATGGCCAGCAGGATACCGTACACCGGTTCCATATTTACCGTCAGTGTGATCGTAAAAGAACTGAGCTGTTTCAGTGCATTCAGCGCCAGTGTCTGTGCCCATACCGTGCAGCACAGTGCCAGCACAATCAGCCAGATCCAGTCATTCTGCAGGCTCATCAGTGAGCCGGGTAAACCCTGCATGATATCCGCAAGACCTGCCTGCGCCGGGATGAATACTGTCTCCGGTACATAGTAATACAACAGCGGAAGCAAAGCCGTAATGATGATAAAGCCGGTGCTCATTTCGTAGAATACCATCGTGCGCACCGGGTATTGGTGCGCAATGCGTTTGTTGTAGATCGTAAACACCGAGCTCAGCAATGCGGCGATAATACCCAGCAGGATACCCAGCCCGTACAGTTGCTGGAAGCTGTAGATCAGGTACATACCCGCCAGTGCCAGCATACCCAGTGCCAGCTCTTTTACATTGTACTTCGTCTTGTTCATCAGCGGCTCCAGCAGGGACGTAAACACACTGGAGGTAGACAGGCACACCAGCGCGATCGAAGCATTGGAGAATTTGATCGCCGCATAAAAAGCAATCCAGTGTGCCGCCATCAGCCCGCCGATCAGCGACAGGCTGCGGACACCGGCAGCAGGCACACGCAGCCATTTACCGCTCCAGAGCAGGATGGCCAGTACAAATAAGGCGGTGAGCAACATGCGGTACCAGACCAGCATCGGTGCATCCAGGCTGATCAGTTTGCCCAGTACACCGGTAAATCCCCAGAGCAAGACGGCGATGTGTAGTTGCAGCAGTGCTTTTTTCATATCAGGCAGGATAAAAAAACTGCTGCATCTTCTTTAAAAGACACAGCAGTAAAAAAGAAAAGCAAGGTAGGGGATTAATGGGACAATTACTCAATTTGATAATTTGATAATTTGAAGATTTGACAATGCGTCAATTAGCCAATTTGACAATTTGACAATTAGTCAATGTGGCAATTCGGCAATGTGGTTAATGTGTTTAGAATGTGGCAATTCTGTAGTCGGAGCATTTCCCTCCCGGGAGCGCCTATCCCGCATGAACGGGAGGTTGGGGGGATATTTAAGAGGAATTGGGCAATTAGACAATTCGGCAATATGGCAAATGTGTTCTGAATGTGTAACCAGTTAATTTGAAGATGAGTGTACTTCCCCAATCCAAAATCTCAAATCCTACATCATAAATAATATAGTATGACCATGCTGCAATCCGGTAACGCGAACAATTTTATTGCCCACATTTCCCATATGCAACACATTTTTCACATTACAATTCGCTCCGGAACGTAAGCCGGTGGTACTTCGTCAGCCCGTTGGCGGCAATAGCCCTTTTGTGTGCGGGAGTAGGGTAGCCCTTGTTTTGTTGCCACAGGTACTCCGGGTGTTCCTCATGCAAGGCCTCCATATAGTCATCGCGGTAAGTCTTGGCCAGAATGCTCGCAGCAGAGATCGCGGCAAATTTGCTGTCGCCCTTTACAAAACACTGGTGTGCAATGCCCAGGTAAGGCGTAAAGCGGTTGCCGTCGATGAGCAGCAGCTCGGGCCGCTGTTTCAGTTGATCCACCGCCTGGTGCATGGCTTTAAAAGAAGCTTTCAGGATATTAATCTTATCGATCTCCTCGTTGCAGACCGAAGCTACGGCATAGCAGATCGCTTCCTTTTCGATAATGGGCCTTAATTGGTAGCGTGTATCCTCATCCAGCATCTTGCTGTCGTTCAGTAAGGGATGGTAAAAGTCCTGGGGCAGGATCACCGCAGCGGCAAACACAGGCCCGGCCAGGCAACCCCTTCCTGCCTCATCGCATCCCGCCTCTAAGATTCCTTTCCTGAAATAAGCCGATAACATTCCTGTGTCGTAATGGGTAAAAAACTGCGCTTCACCTGCAAAGGTAAGGTTATCAAGGTTCAAAGCCGTACCTTCGTAGCCGTTTATCCTTGTCATAGACGCATAAAAAGATGAATAAAAAAAATACGAATCCTTCCTATTTCGAAAAGACCTTTGGTAAACAAGAGTCAGACCGTGAAGAGAGCGGGGAGCCTAAAGCACCCAAAGAGAAAAGAGACTTTAAAAAAGGACCGGAAGACAGGGATGCCCGTGACCGGAAACCTTCCCGCCCGGCAGGGGAGCGCAAACCCTTTGCCAGGGGTGCCGACGACAGGAAGAGTTTTGAGCGTGGAGGCCCGCGTGAGGACCGGAAGTTTAACGACCGCAAAGATGACAGGAAATCATTTGACCGTAAAGAAGGAGGCGAACGCAAACCTTTTGAGCGCGGAGAACAACGCGGAGACCGGAAACCGTTTGACCGGAACGATGACCGCAAATCATTTGACCGCCCGGGAGCAGACCGGAAATTTTCAGACCGTAAAGATCAGGGGGATCGTAAACCCTTTGAGCGTCGCGAACAACGCGAAGACCGGCCTGAGCGTAAAGAAACAGGCGATCGTAAACCTTATGAGCGCCGCGAACAAAGCGAAGACAGGAAACCTTTTGCACGCCGCGAGGATCGTGATGCACGTGGTGGAAGCGAACGCGGATCTTTTGACAAGAAAAGCCGCGAAGGCCGCGAGGACAAACCAGCAAGAACGACAAGTAAAACTCCTTATAAAAAAGACAGGGATGAAGCACCAGGCGAAGAACGGGCTGCAGAACGCAACCGCGACAACCAGGTGTCCATTACCCGCGACAACCAGGTAAAACCTCCTAAGATCGGGGCGCATTTAAAGCCTTCAAAAAAACGTTCCCTTGAAGAGGAAGACGATTTCGAAGACGATATGATCATGCCGGACAAAGAGCCGGAAAAAATGCCCCTGAATAAATACATCGCCCATTGTGGCGTATGCAGCCGCCGCGATGCGGTAGAGCTGATCAAGCAGGGTAAAGTAAAAGTAAACGGGGAGCTGGCTACCGAGCCAGGTATGAAGATCAACGATGGCGATGCCGTCAGTGTAAGTGGTAAGAAGATCGTACCACAACGCAACCTGGTCTACATCCTGCTGAACAAACCCAAAGGCTTCATCACCACCACTGAGGACGACAAAGGTCGCCGTACCATTATGGACCTGGTGGCCGGATCGCTGGAGCAACGCCTGTATCCCATCGGCCGCCTGGACCGCAACACCACAGGTCTTATTATCCTGACCAACGACGGGGAGCTGTCGCAAAAGCTGTCCCACCCCAAATACAACATCAAAAAAGTATACCAGGTCACGCTGGACAAAGCGATCACCAAAATAGATTTTGAAAAAATCCTTGCCGGCGTGGAGTTGGAAGACGGTGTTGCACCGGTAGATTCACTGGCCATGCTCGAAGAGAAAAACGAACTGGGCATAGAGATCCACAGCGGGCGCAACCGCATTGTACGCCGCATCTTCGAACACCTGGGCTACCAGGTAGAGAAGCTGGATCGCGTGATGTATGCCGGACTGACCAAGAAGAACGTGCCCCGCGGTAAATGGCGTCTGCTCACCGAGCGTGAAGTCATCCTGCTGAAGCATTTTAAATCCTAAGCTATCCTATGTTACTGTCTGTTTATATTTTAAACTAAACAATCATCAGCTTACTAATAAGATTGA
>DATJDO010000525.1:0-4439 GCA_035497375.1 Chitinophagaceae bacterium
CTGATCGTTGTCGGTATCGGTGGCCTGGTGGAGATGGTGCCCACTTTCCTGGTCAAATCAAATATACCCACACTCAGCAGCGTAAAGCCTTACACTCCGCTGGAGCTGCAGGGTCGCGATATCTACATTGCAGAAGGTTGCTACAACTGTCACTCACAGATGATCCGCCCCTTTCGCTACGAGGTGGCACGCTATGGGGAATACTCGAAAGCAGGAGAATTTGTATATGACCATCCTTTCCAGTGGGGCAGCAAACGTACGGGCCCTGACCTGGCCCGCATCGGTGGAAAATACCCGGATAGCTGGCACTTTAACCATATGCTGGAACCCGTTTCTATGGCCCCTGGCTCTATCATGCCTCCATATCCCTGGTTGTTTGAAAAGAAACTGGATATCGGAAGCACGCGTTCAAAGATCCATGCCATGCGCCGCCTGGGAGTGCCTTATCCGGCCGGGTATGAAGCTGTAGCCGACGAGGACCTGAAACGTCAGGCAGAACAAATCACCGCCAATCTTAAAAAAGAAAAAATAAGCATTCAAAGCGACAGGCAGATCATCGCGCTTATTGCTTACCTCCAGCGGATCGGCAAGGATATTAAAATAGAGACAAAAGCCAGTATTCAAAAATAACCGCTCATGAAGTTTACACATTATCTCGAGAAAATAGCAGGGGTCAGTGTTTATCCTGTCGTCTCCTTGCTGTTGTTCGTTAGTTTTTTTGCTATTGTAACCCTATGGGTATGGCGCACGGACCCGCAAACAATAGAACACCTGGAAAACCTGCCCCTGGACAACGATCACTAAATCATTCTTATGTCTTCAATCCTGAAAAAAGCACTCTTAAGTACCCTGGCTGCGGGGATGGTTGTTAACGCCTTTGCAGCGCAGCCAGCGCCTGCAGCAACAGATACGGACTTTACTCTGGGTATCCATACCGTTCTGACCGCTTGCGCCTGCTTGTTGTTTGTTGTTATTTGCACACTGGGGGCCACCCTGCGTTCTGCTGTGCTGTTTTATCACCAGAAAAGAAAAAAAGAGGCGGCAGACAAAAGCCAGGCCGGGGTACTGCCGGGACTGCTGCTGTTCCTGCTTTGCAGTTCTATGCCGGCATGGGCACAGGATACCGCTGCAGTGCCGGTTTCAGTGGGCGATGCGGAAATGCTTAGTTGGGTACTCTATATAGTACTGGGTATAGAGATCATCATCATTTTGCTGTTTGCAAAGCTGATTCGCTTCTTTACCGGTGCCTTCAGGCAAGCAGCACAGCCGGTAAAGCCCCGCAGGTTCCGCTTCCAGGCTTTCTGGACAAAGATCAATAAGCTACGCCCCATTGAAGAAGAAGCCTCCCTGGATACAGGGCACAGCTATGATGGTATCCGCGAGCTGGACAATGCCACGCCTCCCTGGTTTATTGCCGGTTTCGCAGTCTCTATCCTGTTTGCGGTACTGTACATGTGGCGCTACCATGTGGCGCAGTCTGCTCCCTTACAGGTAGCTGAGTACAACATAGAAGTGGCAGAGGCTAAAGCGCGGATCGACGAATACCTGAAAACACAGGCCAACAATGTAGACGAAAATACTGTAGTCGTATTGAATGCCGACGGCATATCGGCGGGTCAGGCCCTGTTCGCTTCCAACTGTGTGGCCTGTCATGGCGACAAAGGCCAGGGTGCTTCGGTAGGCCCTAATCTTGCAGATAATTACTGGCTGCACCAGGGAGGGATTAAAGATATTTTCAAAAGCATTAAATACGGCTGGCAGGAAAAAGGGATGAAGTCCTGGAAAGAAGATTTCTCACCGACACAGATCGCACAGCTGGCCAGCTACGTGCATTCCCTGAAAGGCTCGAACCCGGCAGGGGCAAAAGAGCCGCAGGGAGAATTGTATGAAGAGGTAGTTCACGCCGCAGATACAACAAAAGTGCTGTAGCGCGGACTTTGGAGAGTTGTAGGGCAGTAAACAGGAAAAAAGTTATGAAACAACAGGCGCAGGCAGATTACAGGGACAGGCTGAATACCATATCCGGTACGGGTAAGCGCAAATGGGTGTTTGCCGCAAAACCGGAAGGCTTTTTTACCCGGCTGAGAAACTACTTTTCCGTGGCCTACTTCCTGGCTTTCTTCTCGGTGCCTTTGATCAGGATAAACGGTATGCCTTTTTTTCTGCTCAATTTTCCCGAAGGCCGCTTTATCCTGTTTGGCAAGATTTTCTGGCCTCAGGATTTTTTTATTTTCGCTGTGGGCATGATTATGGCCATCATCTTCATCGCCCTGTTTACAGTCATTTACGGCAGGTTGTTTTGCGGATGGGTTTGCCCGCAGACTATTTTTATGGAGATGATGTTCCGTAAGATAGAATGGTGGATTGAAGGGTCGTATACCCGGCAGCAAAAGCTGGACCAGTCCGCCTGGACTACAGAAAAAATCATCCGGAAAGGAAGCAAGCACATCGTTTTCCTGTTGTTGTCTTTCCTGATTGCGAATACCTTCCTGAGTTACATCATCAGCCTGGATGGGGTATTGCAGCTTTTCAGGGAACCCGTATCCCGGCATCCTGCCTTATGGGCAGGTCTGCTGTTCTTCAGCCTGTTGTTCTATGTCGTTTTCGCTTTTGTACGGGAGATTGTGTGTACGACAGTTTGTCCTTACGGGCGCCTGCAAAGCGTCTTGTTCGACAAAGAAACCATGCAGATCAGCTATGACTACCAGCGTGGCGAACCAAGGGGTAAAAAGAATAGTGCTGCCCCCACGGGAGACTGTATTGATTGCCACAGATGCGTGCAGGTATGCCCGGCAGGTATTGACATCCGGAATGGTGTGCAAATGGAATGTGTCGGGTGTACGGCCTGTATCGATGCCTGCGACGCTGTGATGATAAAGACCGGGAAACCGGCAGGCTTGGTCCGTTATGCCTCTGAGCATCAGATCAGGGACGGGAGCCGGTTCCGTCTGAACCGCAGGGTGAAGGCCTATTCCGCTCTGCTGGGTCTGCTCAGCCTGATCATGATCGCGCTCATTGCCTCCAGTCACAGCATCGATACCTACATCTCCCGGGCAAAAGGTCAGTTGTACCAGGAGCAGCCCGGTGAAAAATGGAGTAACCTGTACCAGGCCAGAATCATCAATAAAACAAACAGGGAAGCTGGCATTGAATTGCGCCTGGAACAGATACCAGGGACGATACAAATGGTCAGCGGGCACACGGGGTTGCTGAAAAAAGAAGCTGTGAACGAGTTGATGTTCTTTATTATCATCAATAAAGAGAAAATAAAGGAAAGGAGTACCAAACTAACGATCGGTGTATACGAAGGAGGACGAAAGATACAGACCGTTCATTCAACCTTTCTCGGACCTTTTATGTAACAAAAAGAAAACTGTTTATGAACTGGGGATACAAAATAATGGCGGTTATCATGGTGTTTATTACCGCTATGGGTACAATGATCACGATAGCCATGCGGCAGAAAAATGATCTTGTAGACGAGCAATATTATGTAAGAGAGCTGCGGCACCAGGAGCTGATTGATGCCGGAAGAAACCTGCAGGCGCTGCCCGGTAATGTACAGTTATTGCGGGAACAAGGAGCCCTAACAGTGCGCATTCCCAAAGCAGCGGCATCTGATGTGACAGCGTCTTCTCTTTCCCTGATCTGTCCTTCCGACAAGAGCCGTGACCGCATCCTCGTTTTTCTGCCCGATGCCGAAGGTGCATTCCGTGTCTCCGCAAAGGAGATTCCCAAAGGGACTTACCTCGTACGCCTGAATTGGAAAAGCGGGACTGTTCCGTACTATTATGAACAATCTTTACGGGTTGACTAGCTGATGTGGTACGCTATTATTTCCGGACTGGGTATCGGCTTATTCGGCAGCTTCCATTGTATTGGTATGTGCGGGCCTTTGGCCTTGTCTTTGCCGCTGCAGGGGAAAGCGGTTGCGGAAAGATTATTGCTCACGGTGTCCTACAACCTGGGCCGGGCATTTACCTATTCCTTACTGGGTTTGCTGCTGGGGTTCGCCGGACAGCAGTTTTTCCTGTTCGGCTATCAGCAGTTATTAACCATACTGACAGGCAGTGTCTTGCTCATAGTGTTGTTTGCAGGACGATACCGTCCGGGTGCACACCTCCTGCCTGCCGGCGTACATGTGCGCATCGGTAAGGTGTTGCAGCGTTTGCTGCGTACGGCCAGCAGCCCGGCGTCTTTCTTTATTGTCGGTATGATAAATGGATTGCTCCCCTGCGGACTGGTGTACCTGGCTGCCGGTTCGGCCATTGCTACCGGCAATCCCTGGGCCGGGGCAACATTGATGTTTTTATTTGGTATGGGGACTTTCCCGCTGATGATCGCTGTGATGATGCTGGGCGTTTTTATCCCTCCAGCCAGGAGAGTACAGCTGCGCAGGCTGGTACCGGTATTTGTCTGTGTGACGGCACTGCTCCTGA
>DATJDO010000526.1:0-4443 GCA_035497375.1 Chitinophagaceae bacterium
CCCAAGAAAAGACTATCGTCCAGGGTGCCTGATTTTGTTTCGAGTCTGTCCAGCAAATGGTATTCATCTTCTCCCAGTTGAAGATAAGTGGATTGTGCCTTCCCGGTGTTCAGAAGGCCGGCACTCATTGCTACAATGAACAGTAATTTTTTAACCATTACGGATTGTTTTAGATACTTGTGCTAATTTGCCCAAAAGTACAGTGATTTTTTACATACTTAACCGCAAATATGAC
This sequence comes from Chitinophagaceae bacterium, assembly GCA_035497375.1. Taxonomy (GTDB): domain Bacteria; phylum Bacteroidota; class Bacteroidia; order Chitinophagales; family Chitinophagaceae; genus Rurimicrobium. Next base: position 236 of record DATJDO010000526.1, read on the forward strand.
ACCAGTCCTTATTAAACAAGCCACAATAGTCAACGAAGGAAAACAATTTGTAGCCGACCTCCTCATCAAAAATGGCAGGATAGAAAGAATAGCGCCCCACATTGAATTTCAGGGCGCCAGGGAGATCAATGCAGAAGGCCTGCACCTGCTGCCTGGCGTGATCGACGACCAGGTGCACTTCCGGGAACCGGGGCTGACGCACAAAGCGAATATCTATACCGAATCGCGCGCTGCCGTAGCAGGCGGCACTACTTCTTTTATGGAAATGCCGAATACCGTACCTGCAGCGCTGACACAGGGCCTGCTCGAAGAGAAGTACAGCATCGGCGCCAACACATCGCTGGCCAACTACTCTTTCTTTATGGGTGTAAGCAATGAAAATGTGGAGGAGGTGTTGAAGACCAACAAAAAGAAAAATGAAGTAGCGGGTATCAAGATTTTTATGGGATCAAGCACCGGCAGCATGCTGGTCGACAACTATGTGGTGCTGAACAAAATTTTCGGTGATGCGGAGATGCTGATCGCCACCCATTGCGAGGATGAGCGCGTGATCGCCGCCAACAAACTGAAATACCCCGATGCCGATCATGCTTCTTTCCACCCGCTGATCCGTGATGTGGAAGCCTGTTTTGAAAGCTCCTTTTCTGCCATCCAGCTGGCCAAGCAAAATGACACCCGCCTGCACATCCTGCACATCAGCACTGCCCGCGAACTGCAATTGTTCAGCAATATGATGCCGCTGGACCAAAAACGTATTACTAATGAGGTGTGCGTGCACCATCTTCATTTTACCGCAGACGATTATGCCCACCTGGGCAACCAGATCAAATGCAACCCTGCCATCAAAGCGCCGGAAAACAAAGCTGCACTCTGGGAGGCTTTACTGGATGACAGGCTCGATATCATTGCTACAGACCATGCCCCGCATACCTGGGACGAAAAGCAACAGGCTTACGCACAGGCCCCTGCCGGCTTGCCGCTGGTACAGCATTCCCTGCTGCTGATGCTGGATTATGTACAGCAAGGCAGGATCAGCCTTGAAAAAGTAGTGCAGAAAATGGCACACGCCCCTGCGGTCTGCTTCCAGGTAAAAGACCGCGGCTATATCCGCGAAGGGTATTATGCTGACCTGGTACTGGTCAATCTCAACGAGGCTTACAATGTTACCAAGCAGAATATCCTGTATAAATGCGGATGGAGCCCGATGGAGGGTATGCATTTCCCTGCCAGTGTTACCCATACCCTGGTCAATGGTCAAGTCGTGTACGAGAATGGCCGTATTGCAGAAGGTAGCAATGGTATGCGCCTTGAGTTCGACAGGGCCTGATAATTTAATTTTGATGCTATAAGAGACCCGTCAATCGGAAGAAGCCCTGTAAGGTTTTAAAACCTTACAGGGCTTCTTCCCTTTAAGAGCGGCATGATATCATAGAAGCTAATTCGCATAATAAAATATAATATTCGTATATTTTTTGCGGAATCAAGACTTTTCTGTGACAAAGGAAGCAGTGCCAGCAAGCTTTTTCCCGATTTTGTAAGTCGATTTCCCGATGATACAAAAGTCCCGTACCTGGCTCCTCTACTTTTGCGCCAACAAAAATTCTCCATTCCTAAATGAACAAACAACTACTCGCTGCCGGCGTCATTTTCGCGGCATTGTCTGTTACTTCCTGTAAAAAAGACGAAAACAAGTCTTCAGAACCGGCTGTAAAGGCCTATACGGTACCGACGACCTACAACTTTTCCAATGCCAGCTATGCAAAATCAACGCAAGCGGTAAAAATGACTGTTGAGATCGACGCTTATCTGAAAAAAGCCAATTCCGGCTCCACGACTGTGGCGCTGGATCAAACTGTGCTGAACAACATGTTCAGTAACACGGCCAGCCCCTTCTCTGATGCGGCTTTGAATACATCAGGTTTCAACATCAGCAGCCTGACTTCAGATGCTGCTTTGTTCAAAGCTTATGCTGACAGCGTACTGATCTACAACAACGGCGTTACTGCTTCAAACGGAACAGGCGGTTTTGTACCCCGCAGCCCTAATAAAATCGTAGTAGGTCCTCGTGGACTGGAGTACGGACAAGCCTTTACAAAAGGAACGATGGGTGCTTTGCTGTTCAAAGAAGCGGTGACCATCCTGACCAGCGTAAAAAGTCTGAAAGCATCGGATACTGCTACGGCCCAGGCTAAATGGGATGCTGCTTTCGGCTACCTGTCTGTACCGGCAGATTACGATTCTTCCAAAACTTATGCCAGCACAGATGCCAACAGGCCTTTGCTGTGGGGTGGTTACCTTGCTGAAAGGGGTAAAGCGATCCAGGCAGGCGGAACGATCTTCAACGCTTTCCTGACCGGACGTGCTGCAATCGGTGGATATGACGTGAAAGTACGTGATGCGCAAATAGATATCATCCTGGCTAAATGGGAACAACTATCTGCTGCCGCTGCACTCAACTATGTGACGGCACCAACTTTGCCTGCTTCTATCGGCAACTACGGTTCTCAATTGCATGGATTGTCCGAAGGTTTTGGTTTTATTGCTACACTGAAATACCGCCCGGCAAACAGCAAACTGACTGCTGCCAATTTCGAAAAACTGAATGCGATCATTCATAAAAACTTCTACGATCTGCTGCAAGGCGACTTTACTGATCTGAAAGAAGCTCAGAGCATTCTTAAATCCACTTACGGATTATAAGAGTACCACTGATCGGATTTATTTGTAACAAACGCTCAGTATTCGTGTTAATACTGGGCGTTTTGTTTTGACCAATACTTAATTTTGCAATTCTTTAAAAAGCTCCCGATGAGAAAGAAGTTTTTCCTTTCCCTGCTCGCCGTTCCGGTGCTCTTGTTTTCCTGCAATAAGTCCACGGACAACAATACCAACAACCCACCCGGTACAGCTGGTTTTGACAAGACAGCCATGCTAACCTACTATGCGGACGAAATGGTCATCCCGGCTTATACGGCTATGCAACAAAAATTAACAGCGTTGCAAACAGCAACAGATGCATTTGTTACGGCTCCTTCTGTAAGCAGCCAGGCAAGCCTTAAGACAGCCTACACGGAAGCACACCTGCAATACGAGCGTATTGCCTGTTTTCAGTTCGGTCCTGCTGAAACAGCATTGCTGGACATCTTCATGAACTTTTCCGGAAGCCTCGATTACAATTTCAATACAGATGGTGAGCTCACTGGTTTTTCTGTAGACACAACAGCTATTAAAAATAATATAGAAACAGGATCCTACAACTTTACAAGCCTGACGCGCAGCTCTTTTTATACACAAGGGTTCCCGGCTTTAAACTATCTATTGTTCGGCTCTGATGCTGTTTCTAAAATGGAGGCTAAGAGGGCCGCTTATATTAATGCCGTGCTGGCCAGGATGAAAAGCCTTGTTGATAAGGTTTCCGGTGAATGGAGCGGCTACCGCAGCACTTTTATTGGCAATACGCAGACCAATGTAGGAAGCCCGATCGGGAACATTGTCAACCAATTGGCTTATCATATGGACCTGATGAAGGGGCCCCGTATTGGTTGGCCCTTTGGCAAACAGTCGGGAGGAAAAGTATTTGCCACAAAATGTGAAGCTTACTATGCCGGTATTTCCGCAGCGTTGGCGGTAGAAAACCTCATCAGCCTGAAAAAACTATACAATGGTAATGCCAGTGGGAAAGGCATTTCAGATTACCTCATCGCACTGAACCAGGCAAGCCTGAACACCGATGTGTTGGCACAGTTTGATGTGGCCATTACCACATTGAAAGCCATACCAGACCCTATGTCAGATGCCTTTACCGCTCAGGCATCCAAAATAGATGCGGCCTACAAAGAAGTGCAAAAACTGCTGACGCTGCTGAAGACGGATGTTGCTTCTGCAACGGCAGTGCAGATCAACTTCATGGATAACGACGGCGACTAAAAGAGCTGCCCCTCATGAGCCTGTTCCGCAAATTTGATACAGCCGCCTGGCAAAAACCGGTCCCGATAGCCCCCCTGGTCAGCTTTCGCATCGTGTTTGGTTCGCTGATGTTGCTGAGCATTTTGCGCTTCTGGTGGCGTGGCTGGGTTGAGGCAGTCTATATCCTCCCTAAATTTCATTTTACCTACCAGGGTTTTGAGTGGGTGCATCCTTTGAGCGCTACAGGGATGCAACTGCTTTTTTTGGGCCTGGCCCTCTCTGCCCTGATGATCGTATTGGGT
>DATJDO010000527.1:0-3535 GCA_035497375.1 Chitinophagaceae bacterium
ATCGCTTACCAGAATATCGGCTCTATCTATTACCGGCAGATGAAGGACTCCCTGGCACTCGTCTACACCCACCGCGCTTACGACCTCAATAAGAAGCTCGGACGCCAGAGCTCTTTACTGATCAGTGTGTTTAACCTGGCCGGTGTGGAAAACCGGTTGATGCACTACCCCGAGGCCGCCATGCTTTTTGAAGAGTGTATCGTATTGGCACAGGAACAGGCAAATGACTATTTACTGGCGGCTTCCTTCCAGAATGCTGCTGTCGTGTATTCCATTATGAAAAATGATGCAAAGGCCGTACGCTACTTCGATGAAGCGCTACAGCGGGAAGCAGCCCTGAACGATGCCCAATTCACAATGCTACTCTTTGAAGACCTCAGCTCTTTTTACCACGACAGGGGCAACTACAAAAAAGCCTACGATTATATGAGCATTGCCGGCAAGCTGAAAGACAGTCTCCGGTCCGTAGATAAAGAAGTGGCGATTGCATCCATACAGGAGCAGTTTGAGACAGAAAAGAAGGAGCGTAAGATTGCAGAACTGAACAACAAAACCGCACGGCAGCAATTGATGCTCCGGCAGCAAAAAGACCGTCAGAAGATCCTGTTTGCAGGCCTGTCGGCCCTTGTGCTGCTGACCGCCGGGGGCGCAGCATTTTATATTCAACGCAACAAAGCGCGACAGGAAAAAGCGCAGTTCAGCTCCATACTGGACGCTGAGCAAAAAGAGCGCATGCGCATTGCCCGCGACCTGCATGACAGCATCGGCCAGATGTTGTCGGTAGTAAAAATGCAGTTGTCTTCCCTGCCTGCTGATACTCCTGCACAGGCGCAGCTTAGCGGCACGCAGGCACTTGTAGACAAAACAATACAGGAAGTACGGCATATTTCGCACAACCTGATTCCTGAAGAGCTGAACTTCGGCCTGATCAGTGCTCTTGAAGACCTGGGCGACAAGATCAACAAAACGGGAGAGGTAAAGGTATTGGTATCCATCGCAGAGGAAGTAAGCACCCATAAATTCAGCAAACAGTTCGAGCTTTCCCTGTACCGCATTACCCAGGAAATCGTAAGCAATATGCTGAAGCATGCGCAGGCAAAGCAGATCATCATTAGCCTGCAACAAAGGAACAACGCACTGCTGCTGGAAATCCGTGATGACGGGAAAGGCTTCGACCCTGGATCGATCGGCGAAGGGAAAGGAATAGGATGGAAAAACATACTGACACGGGTCAGCCTGCTGAACGGGAAAGTCGATATTCATTCCGAAAGAATAAAAGGAACCCAGATACAAATCACCTTGCCGCAATGAGTGCACTACAAATACCGGTTTCGCTGTTGATTGCCGATGACCACCAGATGATCATCGACGGCATTAAAAGTATGCTGGCACAGGGTGCTCAGTATACCGTAAGCGGGCAAGCGAACAACGGGGTGGAAGCATTCAGCATGATCGAAAAAGACCCTGCCCTGTACCACATATTGCTGACAGACATCAGCATGCCCCTGATGAGTGGCACCGAGCTTTGCCGGAAAGTAAAAGAACAGTATCCGCAGATCAAAGTGCTGATCTTATCTATGTACAACAGCACTGCCGTAGTCAAAGAAGCCGTACTGGCTGAGGCAGATGGCTATATCCTGAAGAACACGGGCAAAGAGGAATTTCTTTCGGCGCTGCACCGCATCAGCCAGGACGGCACTTACTTCTCCCAGGAAATCGTACCCCTGATTTACAGGCAATACCATAAGGAGCAGCAGCAAAGTGCCGTAGCCGCCCAACTGTCTGCGCGGGAAAAAGAGGTACTGGCGCTGATCGTCAAAGAATGTACCTCCGAAGAAATTGCCCAAAAATTGTTCATCAGTAAAAAGACGGTAGACACACACAGGGCACACCTGCTCGAAAAAAGCAATTCCCGGTCTACGGTGGGCCTTGTCCGCTTTGCCATCAAAAATGGCCTGGCGGAATGGTAAAATCAGTATAAATACCGATAGCATTCCCTACTGCTCCCGATAGGCCGCGTACAAGGTCCATTCTAATTTTGCTGTATCTAAAACAGATACGACATGAAGAAAGTATTTACCTTTTCCGCATTGCTTTGTTGCTTTGGTGCAGCCCAGGCACAGCAATACCTGAGTACCTGGGGCGACAATATGTATGGCCGCCTGGGCAATGGGGCAAAAACCTCTTTTAATACACCACAGAAAATCGGGACCGCCAACTGGATACTTGCAGATGGTGGCGATTTTTTTAGCGCCGGCATACAGTCCGACGGTTCGCTTTGGACCTGGGGTAATGACAGCGACGGCCAGCTGGGTACCGGTGCCACCGTAGGCACAGCCGACGGGGAATTGTCACCGGTGCATATCGGAACAGATACCGATTGGAAAACATTATCCGTCGGAAGTTCTTTTACCCTGGCGATCAAGACCAACGGATCGCTTTGGGGCTGGGGTGACAATGGAGACTATGCGGTAGGCACCGGAAGTGGTTCTGATGCATACGTTCCCACCCAGATCGGTACCGCTACAGACTGGAAAAGCGTATCTGCCGGGGATGCCCATACCCTGGCCCTCAAAACGGACGGCACACTGTGGGCCTGGGGCGACAACCGCTTTGGCAAACTAGGCAAAGGCAGTGCCGGTACGTCTTCAAAACCCATACAGATCGGTACCGCTACAGACTGGGTCATGATCTGCGCAGGCCAGGAATGCTCCTTTGCACTTAAAGCAGATGGCAGCCTCTGGGCATGGGGCCAAAGCACCACCGGCGGTACCAATATGGATGTGCCCACACAGTTGGGTACCGCTACAGACTGGAAATTTATCACTTCCGCCAACAACAGTCATTTTGCCATCAAAACAGACGGCACACTCTGGGCCTGGGGGAATAATTTTGTCGGCCAGCTGGGTATCGGCAGCGGCACTTCGCCTACGACTCCCACACAAGTCGGCACAGATAAGGATTGGGAATCTGCTGCCAACGGTTATATGCACGCCGTTGCTTTAAAAAAAGACCATACAATATGGGGAATGGGTGCGGGTAATGCCAGTGCGGTACCTTCTGCACTCGGGTCAAATGTGCCGCTGAAGATCGGATCGGCAAACACCTGGACGGCTATTGCATCCGGCAACAGCCATATGCTGGCAATTGGCACTGCCAGTGGTACCTCCATTGCACAAAATACAGAAGGTATTGCCCTCAGCCTTTACCCCAATCCTGCAAAAGTATCCATCAGCATTCAAGCTCCGTCAGCAGTCAATAGTATTTGCATCCGCAATATCGCCGGACAAGTTGTTTATCAGGGGAAGGCAACTGTGATCCCTGTTGCAGCATACCAGCCCGGTATTTATAGTGTTAGCATCATCCTGCAGGACGGCGCTTCGGTCACAGAAAAACTCGTCATTGAATAAACAGCTTTACCTCTTAAACAAAACAAACAAACGATGAAAAAAAATCTTGCTTACAACGGTCATTGCTGCTGCAACATTAAGCGCCTGCAAAAAAGAAGAGTCCAAACCGACCACCACTACGCCCC
>DATJDO010000528.1:0-11766 GCA_035497375.1 Chitinophagaceae bacterium
CCATAGGTGTAGCTCAGGCCCTGTACCATAGGCAGACCATCAAACAATACCTGGTTGTACACACCCGACAGGCCCAGTATGCGTAATTCCTGGGCATTGGTGACCACATTGGTAGTCTGCGCCTGTACCGAAGCCTGGGTACCGAAGCAGCCGGCAAGATCGCAGCAGGCAGCTTTGGATAGCTCCTTCTGGTTAATGACTTCTGTTTTGAGCACCCCATTGGAGATATACGCCGCACGCTGATCCTGCACCGTTACAGCCCTTAGCTCCAGGGCGCTCCTGCGCAGTGTAATGGATAGGTAGGTTTTATCGCCCGGATCAATCGTATCCGTTTCATAACCTGTTTCCGTCGCGATGATCCGCCTGTCACTGATGCCGGCCAAAGGCAGCTCAAAAACGCCGTTTTGCTGTACAGAAACCACTCCTGCCGACCCTATAAAGCGCACGATAGCCCCGGGTAAGATCTCCTTACCCTCGTCTGTCACACCAAACAGCTTTCCTTTGATGGACTGTGCAGATAAACAATAAACATTCAGGAGCAGGAACATTGTTGTTACGGCTCCTTTCATATCTTTTTCTTTTTAGCGGTTTTAGCTTTTTTCACTCTGTAAGGCCGGCTGTCCTGATCGTCGCAACCAGGTGTGGCTTCTATGGCCTGTTCCACCTGCTCCAGCGTCGTTGCAGCACTGTGGTAAGAAATGGTAAAGATGGATTGCCCTCCCCTGATCTCCGTAAAGGAGACATCCTCGATGCCTTCCTGGTTGTGTAATTGTTTTTTGATCGTCGGCATATCATTATTGCAATGCAGGTTGGCTACGGTTACAGTGGTGGTCTTAAGTGTGTCTTGTGCAACAACAGGCAAAGACAACAGGAACATAGTCATCATCAGGATGACCAATACAATTGGGTTTTTCATAAAAAAACAGGAGTAGCCCTTGTACCGTGGAGTACAGCGGACATGGTGAACAAAATAAATAGCAATAGATACAGGCTTCCCTTGAGGAAGACAGGACAACAGGTCCCTTAGGCTATTATTTTAGGCGGTTGCCAGAAACCCAGTACGGGTTCATCAATATCCGGGTAGATGCTTATCCCCCAAATCAATTCATTATAATCAGGCTTTTCGCTGAAGCAAATGAAAAGCTGCAGTACGGGCACTACGCTGAAAGCGCAACAGGAACAAAGCTGGAACGGATTGCACTGGGCGCATTCATGATCCTCCTGTTCCTCACTACTGCCTTGCTCTGCACAATTACGGTCATGACAACAGTCTTGCCCGGAAACATCACTGGCTACGCATACGGGTTGTACAGACAAAGTCAGTACCAGGAATGCCATTATAGCGCAAAGATATTTCACAGGGCAAAGGTACTTTTTTCCCGGGAAGATGAATAAAAAGGAGGTGGCCACTATGATACCGTCAGGAATCAAAAGTAAAAAACACGGACGGAAGCCTGTTATTTATTTGTCATCTCTAAAAATAGCGGTGAAACTCTTACTACCTCCGGGCTTCCGCAAATGCCCACAAGCCTGCACACCGCTACCTATTCTTACCCGGACGCAGCTTTTACAAAAAGCGTAACTTTAACTATGGATCAAACGGTTTTATTTTCAGAAAAGCAGCGTTTTCGCCAGGCCTGGTTATGGATCCTGCTCTCCGGCGTAACTGCTTTTTCCATCTTTGGCATGGTCAGGCAACTGTACCTGGGGCAGCCATTTGGCCAGAAGCCGCTACCCGATTCAGGCCTGATCTTTTCCGTGCTGTTCCTGCTCCTGCTGAACTATCTTTTTTTCAGCTTCCGGCTGGAAACATATATCCGTACCGACGGTATCTATGTGCGCTTTTTTCCTTTTCATATAAAATTCAGGCAGTACACCTGGGATCAGCTGGCACAGGTCTATGTGCGACAATACCAACCCATATCAGAATATGGAGGCTGGGGTCTGCGCGGAATAGGCAGGAACAGGGCCCTGAATGTTTCCGGTAATAAAGGCATACAACTGGAAACCCTGAAAGGGGCAAAACTCCTGATCGGGACAAACAAGCCGGAAGAAGTGAGCGAACTGCTCAAAAGGCTGGGCTACTGGCGGCAAAATCACTGAACCGGCACCTAAGATAAAGCCTGCTTCAGGATACTGAATGATTGTAAACGGGCTTCAGGATCAAAGATATTGCTGGTCACCATCAGCTCATCCAGCTCATGTTGTTCTATAAAACTGCCCAGCTTGCTGCGCAGCGTACCCACCGAACCTGTAAAAGTACAGCTCAGCATCTGGGCAACGGCAGCGCGCTCCGGACCGCTCCACAGCTCATCCATATTGTGTACCGGGGGCTGCAAGGGCTTCCTGCTGTTGGTGATGATACCCAGAAACATCTGGTAAATGCTGCTGGCCAAATAGGCAGCTTCTTCATCTGTATCGGCACCGATCATGTTTACGCAGGCCATCATATGGGGTTGCTGCAGATAAGCCGATGCTTTAAAGTTTTTTCTATAAATCTTCGCTGCAACGGCAAACTGAGCCGGGGCAAAATGGGCTGCAAAGGCATAAGGCAGGCCCATTTCTGCGGCCAGGTAAGCACTGTCTGTACTGGAGCCTAACACCCAGACCGGAATCTCTGCTCCCTCGCCGGGGAATGCCCGCACGGGTGTATGCTCGCTTGTATTTTCAAAATAGTGTTGCAGCTCCCGGATGTGCAGGCCAAAATCATAAGACGGGCCTACATTATTGCCACGGAGTGCCCTGGCTGTCAGTTGATCTGTACCCGGAGCCCGTCCCAGCCCAAGGTCGATACGGCCCGGGTAAAGCGCCTCCAGGGTCCCGAACTGCTCTGCTACACTGAGCGGGGCATGATTGGGCAACATAATTCCTCCTGAGCCGATACGGATACTTGTCGTCGCAGCAGCTACATGTCCGATCAATACCGCTGTTGCCGAGCTGGCCACATGCTGCATGTTGTGATGCTCAGCCAGCCAGAAGCGCTTATAACCTTCGGCTTCTGCATGCTGCGCCAGGCGCACAGTACGCCCGATAGCTGAGGCAATGGTACCCCCCCGCGTAACAATAGCGAGGTCTAAAACAGATAAAGGAATCATCATACCAATAAAAAAGGAGCACGAAGGTAGCAGGAAAAAGAAGGGCTCGTGCATTGGAAAATATTGCTTTTAACTATTGCAGGTATGTGAAATAAATTATAATTTTGATGAAATTTCTCCTATGAAAAGAATTGTATTGGCCCTGTTCGCATGTACTGCACTGATCGCTTCCTGTAAAAAAGATGAGGCTCCTAAACCGGCACCCAAACCCGACCCAGTATTACCCGGCAGCAAAAGCTATATCAAAATAAGCTATAAGGACAAAAACTTTGAAGCACGCGATACCATATATGCCATTCCTGCGGCAGCCAGGCAACTCTACCCGATCCTGATGCGTTTCAATTCCGTCAAGAGTGATCTGTACCCGAATGCATACGATAAAAATTTCGCGATCAATACCTTCAGCGGAGATAAGTTTTCCAACGGGGATATACAAATCGTTGTCGGCGGCATCAGTTATGCTATTCCCGGCGCCAATGATTATGTAGGCACCTACAAGACTACCTTCAATAATTCTCCCGACGCCTGGTATGTTGAAGAGACAAAAAGTAAAGACCGGTACCGGATTCTAAAAGAGTCCGTGATTATCATCAAACATAATGATGATGAATATACCGAAGGCTCTATGAAACTAAACCTGGAAGGAAATATAGATGCCAAAGCGGAGTTTAAAATCTATAAAAAACTATAAACAGTAAAAAGCTCAGTAATGCAGGCACGGTAAATACCGTGCCTTTTTCTTTTGGCATATCCCGTTTGAAGTCGCTCATTTTTCCAATTTAAAAAACTTAATATTGGAATGAACAGGTAAATGTTATGTTTGCGTTATCATTTTCAAATCAACCAATATGGCAACAGAACAAAAACAAAATAACAGCGGTCTTAAAGACCGGCTCACTATACTGCTCCACGAAGCCCTGCTACCGGTAAAAGACCTGCTTGGCGAAAAGAAATACACCAACCGTATCCGGAAAGCTGTTAAAATCATTACCGAGGGCATAGAAAAGAAAAAGAAGAACAGTGAGGGCAAACCCGGCGAAAAAGAAACAAAGAAAACAGAGACAAAAATATCCGTCAACAACGCTACCCCTGCGGTAAAAAAGACAGTAAAAAAAGCGGCAGCTGTAGTGAAAAAAGCAGCTCCCGTCGCGGCGAAAAAAGCGGCGGTAAAAAAAGCAGCTCCGGTGAAAGCAGCTCCAGCTAAAAAAGCAGCGGCAAAGCAGACCGGCAAATCGAAGTAATACCAACAACGCTTACATAAAAGATCATTGCAGGAGTCATGCTGCAATGATCTTTCTTTTTGCCGGCAGCAGCGAGGAAAACTAAACAGAATAAGGCCAAAACTGCCCCGACAGCCCGCTCATAGCCGCCCGGAGACGCAAACACTGCCGGCAGTATGGCTTCGCCTGAGCGAAGCGGAGAAAAAAGAATTGATCCCATTGCTCAATGCCCTGACCGATATCAATGCACTTGTACAGAACTCTTGGATACACCACTACGAAATCTTTTACAGACTCTTCAGAAGGGTATCTTAATGTTTTTAATCCTTGTTTTTCTGCTAAATCCTATAATTTAGCCGATACAAAACCAGCGATATGAATACTTTATCTGATGAAAAGGACATTTTACTTGCGGAGGATGATTTAGATGATGTTGAGATTTTTGAAACGGCCCTGCAGGAAGTAGGCCAGCCCTATATGATAAGAAATGCGAAAAATGGCGATGTTCTTTTCGTGTTGTTGAAAGATAAAATCCCATACCTCCTTTTCCTCGACATTCATATGCCCTGCAAAGATGGTATGGCTTGTATCGTTGAGATCCGCAAGAACCGTGAATACGATAAACTGCCGGTGATCATGTACACTTCTATGTTTACCGAAAAAATAATTGAGGAATCGTACAGGAATGGTGCCAACCTTTATATTACCAAAACAAACACCATCCAGGACCTGGTCAATAAACTGAAAAAAGTATTCTCCATAGACTGGAACGACTACCTTCATTTTCCTCCCCGCGAACAATTCGTCATCAACTAAGCATTTCCGGTGTAGCAATCCTGGCACATCCGCCCTCTACGAAGCGACACGTCAAAATAGCACCTGTAGCCCGCCGTAAAACAGTTGCAGGTGTTGCTTTTATATTCCTCCCTGAGCAAGCCCGTATTTCGTCGTTATGGACAAGATGAAGGATACACTCTTGCGGAAGCCTGCAGCACTTGCGCGGAACTACGCGACAGCATATAAAACATGAGTTTCCCTACGGTACAAATAAAAAAGCTGCCCTCTGACGGAAGGCAGCCTTTAACAAAGAATCAGAGGAATCCAAAAACCTCGATCGAATGTATTGAAGAGTTACATGCGGCAGGCAATTCTGCACAAAAAACGTGGTTATTTCCCTGCTTTTTCGCTTATTGCCTGATAAATTGTTGCCTATAACTGTTTCCCTCAGTATCATCCAGCTTTATAATATACAGACCTGAAGCCATTTTACTGACGTCGATGACCTGTATATGACTGCCTGCTACCAGTTGCAGATCAGATACTAATTGCCCCATAGCATTGTAGATGTGCAGATCGCCCGCCTGCTCGTATTGAAGTGTCAGGCGCTCTGTTGCAGGATTAGGGTATAGTTTCAGGGCATGCTGTGTCATTGCGGCAATACCCGTCTTTTTTGCCAGGTTCAGACCCACGATCACAGGGTCATGATCGGAAGAACGGAAAGGACTTGGTGTATAAGAGCCAGCCCAGGGATTCGAAAAATCACTTCCCCCATCGTCTTTCAGGTCATCATACCCCAGGTGCGTAGGCTCTGCAGCATTAATATTCCATTTAGCCACCCCGGTAACGGAAGAGAGCAGCGACGCACTGACAAACGCATTGTCCAGGGAACCGACAAGGCCGCTGAACAAGTAGGAGTAGTCTTTTGCTGCACTCAGCACAGTGTACCCCAAAGATCGGATACTGTCCAGGGGATCCTCTTCAAAATAAGCATTGTAATCGCCCATGCTCACAATGTGCGCAGTACCGGAAGTGGGGATCACCGTCGTTTTGATAAAGTTCACCAGCTCGCCCGCCTGCAGTTTCCTGGTTTGGTTGTAGCAGGATTGGCCGTCGGCCTGGTCTGTATTGGCGCCGGTACTACCGGAGCAACCCTTGGATTTAAAATGGTTGATGACAAAATTAAACACACTATCCGAGGCATTGACTTTAAAGGTTTGTGCCAACGGAGGCCTGTTGAATACTGTATTCGGGCTCAGCATAGCGGCACCGGTGGCGGTAACACTTGCCGGTTTGTAAATGATGCCGCAACGGATGGCATCCGTGCCATAGGTTTGTTTGGTGGCTCCGTCATTCACAATGCTATAGGTACCCGTTCCCATTATGGCATTCACACCATTGACCAAGTCCTGTATTGCGGAAGCGCTTCCTGTACCATCATTCTCAATTTCGATCAGGCCTACTACATCGGCATTGATCGCGGCAATGGCACTGATGATCTTATCCCTCTGGCGGGTAAATTCTGCGCCTGAATGTGCTCCTCTTTCGGTAGGAAATCCTCCACCGGCACCATCACCATTAAAATAGTTCAGCACATTGAAGCTGGCAATACGCACATTGGCTGCACCTACAGAAGGCAGGGCCGGCCGGGCAGCATAGCGGAATTTCACATCGCTGATCCGCACCGGCTGGATGCGGTATTTACTGAACGCATAACCCATAATACCCCAAAGACTATCCGTCGTACTGCCCAGGCGCAAGGTGCTGTCGCTGTTCACAAAGGGAAGTGTAGGAATTGTACCTCTTCCGTCATCCAAAAGAATGCTGCGCAGTTTATTGGAAAGGCTCAATGCATTGACAGCGGCAAGATTAGACTTTCCGGATGAAGTGGTTCCGGAAGCTGTGGCATCATTCAGATCCACCACCTGGCTGGGTTGAAAGAGTACTCCTCCCTGGCTCAGGCCTACTTCTCCATACCGGCCCAGGGTATAGTTGTCGGTAACGGTAAGCGTATCCAGGAAACGCACCAGCATACACTCGTATTTTTCAAAATCGTTGGTATCAGCCAAAGGAAATTTGATGGTAGCAGCCGTAGGCATGGCAACACCGGAAGCCAATACGCTGACCGATGAAGCGCTGATCACAGCCTGGTTATAGGAAGGTGCAGCGGAACTTTCCAACACCGTACCACTCACTTTCACTTTATCCCCTACGCTTACAGCAGACGCACTCACCACGAAGATACCTTCGGATGTATTCACGTCGGCGTCCCGGTCTGCGTCTTCTTCCTGTACATAAAAACCTGCAGGACTCAGGGTCGGGAACACTCCCGTCACAATGGCTTCGATCGTATAAGCACCTGCAGTAGCGGTCATACCTGTACCTTGTATCGCGTGGATAGGTGTACTCTCGTCATCCAGTAGCTTCATTGTAGCCGTACTGTCTGAGATACTATAGGGAGCAGAAACGCCCCTGATCGTCATTTTGATGTCTTCCATACCTTCTGCCAGAGCATCGTTGATAGGATTGACCGTGGCCGTAAACGTAGTGACGCCGGAAGGCACGGAAATGGTACCGGTAGCAGCTGTCAGCGTAGCCGGGCTGGCTCCTGCCGACAAGGCAACGCTATAGTCTGTAGCAAATGTTGCAGCACCGGCCAGTGTATAATTGAAGGTAGTAGCCGCAGTGGTAGCAGGCACAAAGGTAAAGGTGAATACACCTGCTGTAGGTGCCGTACCCTCTACCGCATCGCTTGTGGCTGCGATCTTCAGTTTATTGGAAACCGGGATGGCCGGAGCAACATTAATGTTATCCAGTGCAAACGAAGGGCGCGAACCTCCACCGCTTACCTGGCGGCTGACCCAGCGGATCTGTACCACGGCTTCACTGTCGCAATCTGCCGGCAGCAGGATGGATTTAGAGACCAGGTTTTGCGGAGTCGTCACGCCAGAACCGGTCTGTGTTACTTTGTTGTTTTCGTATTCTGCCCCGCTGATGCTTGTAAAGGTGCCGGTGGTACCGATCCTGTATTGCACCGTTACTTCATTGATGCGGGTATTGGAACCCGTATCGTATGGGTTACGCAAGGTCATGATGTCGTAGTCCAGCTGTATATCCTTTAGCCCCGTAGTATTGATAGCCAGTACCAGGCTCAGGTCAAGAGCGGCGGCATTCAAGAAGCCGATCTTCCCGTTGTAGTTATGCACATTACCGCTGTTCGTACTGGCAGAAGAGCTGGCCACTAGCGAACGGTCTGCCGCAGGCGCGGCAGTATTAAAGGAAGCCCCCGGCGCTGTTGAGATCGTCCATCCCTGTATACCTGCCGGGTAAGTAGTACCGCTGTGGGCCAGGGTACTGAAGTCCTGCGCGTAAGGCAGGGATTGAGCCGTAGGATTGGTCTGCGCTGAGGCAGCCGTTACCCCCAGCATCAGCAGTTTGAAGAGTAAAAGTTTTCGTTTCATACAGTTTTATTTGGAGCAAAACTATCAGGCCACCGTTACCATAAGATTAAGCGGAAGACATGTCTGTATGTCGTAATTGTAAACAAGGCCAGTAAGGTTTTGAAACCCTACAAGTCTTCAGGCTGTGCTTTTGTATGGGCACAAAAAAGCCGTACCCAGGGAAAGTACGGCATTTTTGTTTAAGAAGAAGATGAGATTACTCAATCAACAGTTTCATCGCGGTATTTGCACTTACAGATGCCAGCTTCAGAATATACATTCCTTTTGCCGCATCTACCCTGATGTTCACCTGATTGGAGCCTGCTTCAGAGATGCCGGACTGCTCCCATACTTTCTTGCCCTGCAGATCTGTAAGGGTAAGGGTATAAGTCTCTGTGCCGGCCGCATCAAATTCAAGAACAGCAGCACCATGCGAAGGATTGGGGAACAACCTGACTGGCTGGCCTGTATGTACGGCGGCAATACCGGTAGCAGGAGGAACAATGGACAGGTCCAGGCTTTCGAATACGACTGACCTGAATTTGCGCAGGATCAGGTCACCGAAATCTTTCATCGGAATACCATCACGATACAGCTCATCGTCTCCATTATCCGTGATCAGCTGCAGGCTTCCTGTAGATCCTGTGCTACGCTCCATTACTCCTTCGAGGTTCAGCTTTGAAGCATTTGCTGCAGGTACCAATATAGCGGTATCTGTAATTTTACCAGTCCATTTGTAGATAGCGCCGGTCAGGCTGCCACCGCCTACATTGCCTGCAACGATGATGTAGGTTCCGTCTGACATACGGGTGATATCCCGTGCACCGCGACCACCCAGGTTCAGCTCAATAGGAGCGCCATAGGCCGGAGATCCGGAAGGGCTCCCGTCATTGAACCAGGTTTCGAAATTTTTGATGGGTACGATCAACGCATTCTTGCGTGCCGTTACCGGTACCAATGGTGCGCGCAAAGCGATATACAGTGTGGTACTGTCCGGACCGAACACCATACCTTCTGCGGCGAAACCGTTGGGCAGTTTTGAATCCACGCCTGCTGCAGCGCTTGCAGTAAAGCCGTAGCCATTGGCATCGCCCCAGCTCAGCAGGCTTGTTTTCAAAGCAGTGTACCCTACAGTCGTAAAGCTGGTGGCAGCGGCCGTTCCGGATATTTTTGTTGCAAAGATCCTGTCGCGGTTTGGCTTGGCATCAAATGGTGCTTTACCGTTGCTCATCGAACCCAGCCAGTAGATACGACCTTTGTTTTTATAACTGATAGCACCTGCTTCCAGGTCCACCTCGGGTTTTGAAGGATTCGGCAGGCTCAGGCCAGAAGTATATTCATAGGATACTAAGGGCATGCCTGAATTTTTACGGGAATAAACATTCAGCAGGTTTAGTTCGTCATCACCGGCAATGTAATAATCCGCATCGATGGCAATCGCTGCCGACGCATCTGATATACCGGTATGCCACAGAGATTTTGCAGCCATCAGGGTATCTTCAGACGCAGCAAATTTCAATACATAGGACGAAGAATCGGTGCCGTCTGACACCGTCAGTTTGATATCGGAATACCCAGTTTTGTGTGCTTTTATTTTCACGATGCGGATACTGTCCGCACCGCTTACAGTAATGTCGGCAAGGCTGACCACGCTGGTATCGGAAGAGCTGATGTTCATTGTCAGCAAAGGAGATGCTGTCTCCAGGTCAGTAACAGAGAAGGCAATACCCAAGGTAGCTGCCGGATCTGTAGGGTTATTGATCACACCACTCAGCACAAAGGGACTGGCGGGAGCGGTGGTGATACCTGCATCAATATAGTTGGTAGTAGAGTCGGTGTTGATTTTCACCACGGGGAAATTATTACCGTCGTTGTCTGCAATCGTAATTGTTTTCACGCTGTCCACACCGAGCACGATGCCGGATGAAGGGCTGCGCAATGTCAGCACAGCAGTCTCTGTGCCTTCACCCAGAATATCGTCTTTCACGGTAAAGGTCACCGAAGCGGAGCTTGAAGCCGCCGGTATCGTGATGGTTGTTCCGGAAAGTGTATAGTCGCCTGAAGTGATGCCTGTACCGGAAACCAGTACACTTACGGTCTGGGCGGTAGTCAGCACGGCTGAGGAGTTGGCGGTGACGGTGATCACACTCGCACCGGCTTCGGATGCCGTATCGGAGCTGACGGTCAGGTTCACCACAGGGGTACCGGAAGCCACAGGAGCAAAAGTGATCCCTTTGTAATAAACACCTGAGCTTGCGGCAACCAGTGTGGTCACTACAGCGGAGGGCAGTGTACCATTATCAACGATTTTGATGACCCTGTTGCCTGTAGACTCTAAGGTTGTAGCGTACAGTACCGGAACCGAACCGGAGTAATCGACCACAAGTCCATATGCACCGATAGAGGCAGTTCCGGTTCCCAATGTATAGGCAAGGCTCCAGGTAGAGCCACTTTTCGTCCATTTCTGGATACCGCCTGTACTGGCGTTCTTACCGATGGCTACATAACAAATATCGGAAGTGCTGTTGATAGAAAAATCCTGCGCTTCCAGCGAACCGGTATTGATCAGCTGGCTGGGGCTTACCGTGCCGCTCGTCGGCAATCCTGTACCGATGGCAAACACACCCAGTTGGCTTGACGTATTGGTCGGACCTGACTTTTGCGTAGAATAATACAATTGACCGTTGAAGATACGCAGGCCATATGCTTTGGGAGGTGTTGAACCCGTACCCAGTCCTGCCGGAGTACCCGGACCGAAGTAATTGATCCCATCCACAGAGGCCAGGGAAGCACCTGAAGCCCAGTAGTTGGTACCATCAGATACCGCTCCACGGATATCGTTGGCTGAATAAAAAGTATTGCTGCTGCTCACGGCCATATAAAAGCCTGAAGGGGCTACTGTGCCGACTACACGGCTTACAGACGAAGCTAAGGTAGCGGTAACATCCGTGTAGGTAGTTGCCGTACCATACCCGGCCAGCAGGATATATTTGCCATCTGTAGCGGTAGACAAAAATCCTTCAGAACCGCCGAAAATACCCGAAGTCTGTATGGCCCTGGGGCCTGTGGAGGGGAGGCTCACCGAACTCACAGCGGTACCGCCGGTGGTGATCTCCTGCAGGGTGATGGCGGACGAGGCCTTGCTTGCCGTTCCTGAAGTCTGCAGCACCACGAGGTTGCCGGCGGTAAAGCCCTGGGCCAGCAATGTAGCGGTGCAGGCTACGGAGCTTAAGG
>DATJDO010000529.1:0-2631 GCA_035497375.1 Chitinophagaceae bacterium
GCTCAAAAAGGATTTTACACCCACACTGTTGGAAGTAGGCAGCCTGCAGATCATACTGGCCCGTCATTTCGGCTTTTGCTACGGGGTCGAAAATGCAATTGAAATTGCCTTTAAGGCAATTGACGAAAACCCGGGCAAACGTATTTTCCTGCTCAGCGAAATGATCCACAATCCGAATGTGAATGCCGACCTGGTGGCCAGGGGCGTAAAGTTTATCATGGATACCTCCGGTCGTATGTTGATGAACTGGGATGAATTGAGTTCGGAAGATATCGTCATTATCCCAGCATTTGGTACTACGGTAGAAATGGAGGCGCTGTTGCGCAACAAGGGCATCGAACCGGCTACCTATGAAACAACCTGCCCCTTTGTGGAGAAAGTATGGAACCGCGCAGAGAAGATCGGGAAAGACGGCTATACCATCATTGTACACGGGAAGCCGAAGCATGAAGAAACCAGGGCCACCTTTTCGCACAGCAACGTGCATACACCCACAGTAGTGGTGAAGGATATGAAAGAAGCGGAAATATTGGCCACTTTCATCAACGGCGCAAGACCCGCAGTTGCGTTTTATGAACAGTTTAAAGGTCAGTATTCCGAAGGTTTTGATGTAACAAAAGATCTGCAAAGGATCGGCGTAGTGAACCAGACCACGATGCTGGCCAGCGAAACGCAGAGCATTGCCGACTTCCTGAAAAAGGCGATACTGGCGCATTATCCTGTAGCGCCAGGCAGGGAAACCGAGCGTTTTGCCGAAACAAGGGATACGCTATGCTATGCCACCAATGATAACCAAAGTGCAGTACAAGGTATGCTGGAGGAACACGCTGACCTTGCCATTGTGATTGGTGGCTACAACAGCTCCAACACCTCCCACCTGGTTGAACTGTGTGAAGAGAAGCTACCCACCTATTTTATTAAAGATGAATATTGCCTGATCAATGAAAAACTGATCTCCCATTACGATTGGCGGCAGCATACGGAAGAAATGACCGCTGACTTCCTTCCTGCAAAGGATAAAGTACGCATTATGATTACTTCGGGCGCCTCTTGTCCCGATGCTTTGGTAGAACGTATTATAGAGCGCCTGGCGCTATTGAGCGGCAATACAGCGGCCATGTTGTATTTGCAGGAGCAGTGGCAATAATATTCCTGTATTCCCTTGCTTTAAGATAATCTAAAGGTATTGCCATGTGCCGCCTTTTTAAATTTGTCTCATTGTTTATCGATAAAATCCGCATAAAATGAGTCAAACCTATCTAAACGCACATGCTGACATCAGCATCAATGCATCGGTGTCGGCTGTATGGGCTACACTGATCGATCCCGAAAGCAACAACAAATTTATGTTTGGCAGCAAAGTGGTTTCCGATTGGAAAGAAGGCAGCCCTATTACCTGGACTGGCGAATGGAAGGGGCATCCCTACCAGGATAAGGGGAAAATCTTAAAAATGGTACCGGCTAAGACCCTGCAATACACCCATTACAGCGAAATGATGGATAGCGATGACAGCCCGGAAAATTACCGTACAGTCACTATAGAATTGAGTGAAGACCAGGGGAAAACACTGGTTTCCCTGGATCAGGATAAGAATAAAAATGAAGCCGACAGGGACCAGGCTCAGAAGAACTGGCAGATAATGCTGTCTGCGCTGAAAGAACTGGCTGAGCTACGGTAAAAATAAAAGACTTCTATGCGTAGGCATAAAAGTCTTTTTGAATAAAGTGATACCGGTTTTTACTCCGCTTTCTTTTGTGTCAGGATCACGAAATCGGCCAACGCGGCATATTTTTCAAAATCAGGCTTTTCAAAATCTTCTGCGGGGAAACAACTGATGGTTGCCAGTTCTATATCATTATTTTTACGCAGCAGCTGTGACACGGTTCCCAGGTATTCGTCACAGTGAAAGCGGCCGCAGACGTGCATGACCACTCCTCCTTTTTTGCTGTTGCTGGCTGCATTATCAATGCTTTTGGCCATCGTAGCGTCCCAAAGGCATTGCGATGCAAACATATTCGGGCTGTGGATGTTTGCCTCCCCACCCATAATGCCGGCAAACTTTTTAAAGTAACGCCCTTTGGCCGGAACATAAATCGGCAGCTTTGCGATCAGCATTTTGGAGCGTGCGCCCAGGCTATCCAGGCTTTTAGGGCCACGCCTGCTCATCAGGTTATTCAGCCTGCGGGGGCTGTTGGCCGCTATGACAGGTAGCTTTTGTTCTTTTGCAAATTCTACCATCGGGCTGTAATCCTGCTCGTAATTGTTCCAGGGGCGTGCGTCTTTCAAAAATTTATCGCGGGGGATAAAACCACCCATATATTCGTCTACCAGTGCCTGGCAATCGGTTTCAAACATTTCCAGCGACAGGCTTACCTTATTGAAATAACGCTCGGTGAGCAATTTCAGCATTTTGAGTTCCAGGATATGTCCGATCGAATCGTTGTGTTCTTCCCCCCAGAAAATAACGTCGAGACCACGCAGGCGGTCTGCAGCTTTTGCCAGGCTGATTTGCTCGCCGGTACGGGTATCCAGCACTTTAAAGGGTACTGTTTCAGGCTGCGCCCGGGCAAATAACGAAGAAAACACAAGGGAGCAGAGCACGACAATACGCTTCATAAAGGGAAAGTTTG
>DATJDO010000530.1:0-2461 GCA_035497375.1 Chitinophagaceae bacterium
ATCTTTAAGAAGAACGATGAGCGGACGACGTATAACATGGTGTATCTCGATGGCAAATCCGGTATTGCTTACGGTAAGCGCTTTAATGTAACGGGCATCACCCGCGACAAGGAGTACGACCTGACTAAAGGCAACCCCAGCAGCAAGGTGCTGTATTTTACCGCCAATCCCAACGGCGAAGCAGAAGTGATCACCATCACCTTGTCGCCCGGCAGCAAAGCGCGGGTAAAAAACCTTGATTTCTTTTTCGAAACCATTGATATCAAAGGTCGCAGTGCTGGGGGCAATCAGGTGACCAAATACCCGATCAAAAGCATTAAACTCAAAGAAAAAGGAAAATCAACCCTTTCTGCGTTAAAAATATGGTTTGACCCCAGCACCGGACGCCTGAATAAAGACGAAAACGGGCAACTACTGGGGCGCTTTGCGGAAGGCGACCGTATCATCGCCTTTTACAAAGACGGCAGTTACGAGCTGACCGACTTTGAACTGAGCAATAGGTATGAGACTTCAGAAACCCTGTTGATTGAAAAATTCCATCCGGAGCATGTCATTTCGGCCATTTACTTCGACGCTAGTGGCAGCCAGTATTATGTAAAACGCTTTGTCATCGAAACACAGACCTTGAAAAACAAGTTTTTGTTCATCAAAGACGGGGCCGGAAACGAACTCGTATTGGTCAGCACGCATTCGGAACCTGTGGCTATTATCCGCAGTGGCAAAAAGAAAAGTGAATGGACAGAAGAACAGATCGGCCTGAGCGAATATGCAGAAGTAACCGGTTGGAAAGCCATAGGTAAAAAACTGAATATTAATGACATAAAGGAAATTGCACTGATCCCAAACACGGAAAATGATGCAGAAAGTCCAACATTATTTTAGTACAAAATAGTTTACCTTTAACATATAAAATTTAGATTTAGCAGGCACAGCATACCACACGTGATGAAAAAAATTGAACTGGAAATTGTAGCATTATCACACAGTATTACACAAAACAACTCCTACGCAATCGTGCTTGGGGAAATGGACGGCCAGCGAAGAATGCCAATAGTCATCGGTGCTTTTGAAGCGCAGGCTATTGCTGTAGCACTCGAACGAATGCAACCTACGCGTCCTTTGACACATGACCTGTTTTATGGTTTTATGACCCGTTTTGATGTAGAATTAAGTGAAGTTATCATCTACAAACTGGAAGAAGGCATCTTTTTTTCCAAACTGGTATGCACACAGGCGAATGGTGAAACTGTAGAGATTGATTCCCGCACTTCGGATGCCCTGGCATTGGCCGTACGCGCTCATTGCAGAATTTTTACATACGAAAGCATTATCGAATCCGCAGGCATCTTCCTGAACAGTGAAGAAAGACCCTCAAAGCGCAGCATCAAGGCAGAGGCTCAGAAAACAGAGGAATCGGACAATGAAAGCCTGAAGAAAAAGACACTCGAAGAACTGAACGAACTGTTGAATGAAGCGCTGGCGCACGAAGATTATGTACAGGCCATACAGATCAGGGATGAGATTAATACTCGACCCGGAAAAAGCTAAGGCTTCCTTTTTTTTGTGCTAAAATATTGCCCATTATGAAAGCAAAATTAATGATTGTGATGTGTGCGTTGTGGTATGGCATACCGGCTTTGGCACAAAGAAATTGTGGGCAACAGGCTATGTTCCGGTACCTGGAAAGCCAAAATCCGGGCACATTACAGCAGATCGAACAGGCAAGGCAAAATGCCTTCCTTCACTTATCCGAATCAAAAATGGCCGACAGGGGCCTGCTGAAAACCACAGGAGAAACAATCATTCCTGTCGTTTTTCATATTGTGCTGGACTCCAGTCAGATCAAAACGCTGGGCGGCGTTGAAGGTGTCGAAAGCCGTATCAATACACAGATGAAGGTGATCAATGATGACTTTAACGGGCGTAATGCAGACAAAAGCAAAGTGCCTTCGGTATGGACAGACTTGTTTGCCAACACGGGCATATCATTTGGTTTGGCACATGTATCACCTTCAGGCACCTACACACCGGGGTATGAGATCCGGTATGTGGCCAAAGGCACCAGCTTTGATGCAGAAAATGGCGCCAAAGCAGCAAAGTTCAACACCTCGGGTGGCCTCGATGCCTGGGACAATACTAAATACCTGAACATCTGGGTCACGAACCTGAAAATAACCGGAAGTACCGCATTGGGCATTACCGCCCCTCCGGGTTTTGCATTTTCCAAACCGGAACTGGGCATCGCACTCAACTACCTGTCTTTTGGTTCAAGAGTCAATGCTTCACAGGTATTTATCAATAACTTCGATCTGGGCAGGACCCTGACCCACGAACTGGGACATTATTTTTATCTCTGGCACACCTGGGGTGACGATGATGGGACCTGTGCCAAAGATGACGGCTTCAGCGATACCCCTTTGCAGGCCGACAATTCCGCTGGTACACCTACCTTTCCGCGTTT
>DATJDO010000531.1:0-1700 GCA_035497375.1 Chitinophagaceae bacterium
CCGCAAGTACCGCTGAGGTAAGCAGGTAGCAGCCGGCAGCAGCGGCCTCCACCAATACAATACCAAAGCTTTCCCAAAGGGAGCTCAGGCAAAATATTTTGGCCTCCCCATATTGCCGGTACAGTTCCTTCCTGTCCTGGATGGCCCCGGTGAACAGGATACGGTCTGCAAGCTGGGGGTATTGCCTGAAATAAGTGTCCAGGTAAGCAGAAAATAAGGATTCTACAGGCCCGACCAGTTTCAGTGTCCACTCGGGGTAATGCTCCGAGAACAAGGCAAAAGCCTCCAGCAGGACTTCTGTCCGCTTCTCCGCTGCACCGATACGCCCTACACTCAGCAGCTGATTCTTTTTTTCAGCATAAGGCGGCACCGGCTCCCCGGTTTCGGAAAATCCGTTGGGCAGATAGGCAATAGGCCTTTGCCATTTCCGGCTGAGCTCTTTTTGCAGGTAGGTGTTCTCTACACTGACCAGGTCGACTCTGCGGAGCAGAAAAGCCTTTAATCTGCCCTTCAGCCCCTTGAAATCCTGATCCAGGATGCGCTCATTGGCATCGAGCTTCAGGAAGGTCTTACCCGTTGGGCGAAGCAGCTTAAAGGCAAAAAGCCAGAGCAAGGAGCGGAGCCGGAAGTGAAAGGTTTGTACGATATCATACTTCCTGCTCTTAGATGCAATCAGCCACAGGCCGTCCAGCAGGGTATTGGAGAATATCTTCCTGATAAAGACAAGCTGCAAACCCTTTACCTCAGTATGCAGGTAAGGATACTCACCCTGTTTGTAACAGGCCAGCCCGGCAGTATAAGCGCAATACCGGTGCAGGCTGTACGGCACCATACCCACATCTTTAATCAGATGCACATTTTCTGCTTCCGGGAATATCGTAAGAAAACGGGTTTTCAATTACTTGTTTTTTAATATGAGTGACTTCAGCGCCTGAATTTCCGGTAAGCGCAATAACATAGCTATTCCGCCGCATAATATGCCGGTAAGCAGGCAATTATAGGCAATGTGAACAAATGGGTTGTCCGGGCTGTAAACCCAGCGATTGACCAGATATCCGCCGCACAGCACACAAAGTATCAGTATCCCGTACCGGAATACACTTCCAAGTATGACCTTTTTGTCAAAGGGAAGATGGTAGCACAAGATACAGGCACTGATGAAATGAGAAACAGTGAGGGCAATCACAAATGTATAGATGCCTGAAAGCCGGTAGGCGGCGACATTGATCAGTATCATGATGACCTGCGCAACCATACCATAGAGCGCATATTGCCTGTTTTTGTTCACCGACAAGAGGATCAGGCCGAAAATAAGGTAAGAGAAAATGCTCAAAAGGCTGATGGCATAGAGCTTGATCAGCAGGGAGATCAGGGTCAGATCGTGGTTGCTGATGGTCCCCTTATTGTACAGGATGGCGGTAATATCATCTGAACAAAGTACCAGCATCGGCATAATGAATGCCAGCATCAGGAAGATCAGCTGCAGATACTTTTTAGACTCTTCACCCACGCCCTCCAGGTTGCCGGTTGAAAATTTTGAGGAGAGGGTAGGTACCATAATGGTGGCCAGTACACTGGTCAGCACGGTTTGTATGATGTCGGATATTTTTTTAGAATAATCGATAATAGATACCGTATTGTTAGCTAGCAGGTTAGCGATCAGTTTTTCTATAAGGCTGTTACACTGCCCGATGATGTAA
>DATJDO010000532.1:0-8184 GCA_035497375.1 Chitinophagaceae bacterium
TTGAGAACGGTATGGGTGAAACCTACCCTAAAAGAGGGGATTACGAATTCATCCGCCGCAAGACGGAACTGACCTTTTTCGATCCCAAAGTGGCGACAGATGAATTGGTAGATGAGGTTTATGGTATTGTCAATAACCGGATTAAAGCCTTGAAGATCATTTCGCTGGCCAAGTCTGCCATCCGGCACAACCTGGGTGACGAATTAAAAGAGATTCAGTCGCCGACCTGCCTGATCTGGGGCCTGAACGATACCATTACACCACCCATCGTAGCCGAAGAGTTTAAAAAGTTACTGACGAATTCCGAGTTGCACTGGATCGACAAATGTGGCCATGCCCCGATGATGGAAGTACCCGCTGAGTTTAATACGATCCTGGGTGGCTTTTTGAGCCGGCACAAGATCGCATAAAGGTTTGCTTTCTTTTTTGTTTTCTTTAAGAATCATGTGTTTAAACTAACCGTACTTACTGTTAGTCAAATCCACAAACCCGGAAATCATGCTACTCAATCAACTGATCGCCCCCGATGTGCCCATCGTGGCACCCACCGATCAAATCGAATACGTCAACTCGCTCTTCTTCGCGACCAAGCTACAACAGATCCCTGTAGTGGAAAACGGACACTATATGGGCCTGATCGACATTAAGGAGGTGCAGAGCCACGAGGGAGACCCCGAGGAAATGAATGCTCATTTTTACGAGCATTTCCGCCCGGCTATTTCTATCAATGCACACCCTTTCGAGGCCTTGCGCCTGATCTACATGCACGATCTCAGCATCCTCCCCGTAGTGGTGGAAGGGCAGGAATATGCCGGAGCCCTCACCCGTGAAGGTCTGACCCGGTACCTGATCGAAAATGTGAGCATCGATGTGAACGGTGGCATCATTGTCCTGGAGATGGATCCCCGCAACTACAGCCTGTCTCAGATCGCACGGATCTGTGAGAGTGAACAGGTGCTGATATTGGGTACTCATGTGAAAACCAATGTGTTAACAGAGAAACTTGAAGTAACGATTAAAACGAATAGCACCGACCTGGCTGCCGTTGTGCAATCGCTGGAGCGCTTTGATTACACTGTACTGGATACCTATGGCGACCAAAAGCTGGAGACAGATATAGCAGACCGCTATAAGTTGCTGATGAACTATATTTATATGTAAATACTTTTTACAGGCCTGTGTCGGACAGAGGCCGAAACGCGAAGCTGCCCCCGGGCAGCTTTTTGTTTTTAGAAGACTAGGAAATAGTTGGTAGAGAATTCAATTAATGGTTGAATGATCTTAATTTATTTGTTTTTCAAATTTGTAAGGCTTTATTTCAATAGACTAATAAGCCACAGCGCGTAAATATTAAATTGTCCTGCTTTAAAAAGAGAGCAAAAGAAAAGCGACCTATTATAGGTCGCTTTTCTTTTAAAAATAATAATTAAATTGAAAATCAATTATAAAGGCAGTTTATCTAAAGTATTTGATTAGATAAATGGCAGCGCTGGTTATGTCTATTACAGGCCGGAGTGGGTGTTTCGCTAATTGAAGATACTCATTGTGAGAGTCCGCAATTTTTATCTAAGCCGGCATTATAGTTTTGGCGCCCGTCTGATTAGATCAAGCTCATGGAGAAAAATAGAGCTCATTCCCGGATATGCGAATGAGCTTTATTTTTAGGTTTCTACGTCTTAAAAGTGATTTCGAAATAACTGCTTTAATTTAATGATGTATTATTGTTTGCTGAATCTTTGCCTGATGTGTGTATCTCCTGACTTATTGCTGCAATCCAGTATATAAACTCCGGCAGGCAATTGCTGCAGGTCCAGGCTGTTGCTCAGGCTTGTATGCAATACCGCCTGGCCCAGCGCATTGAATACGGCTATGCTGCCACCCGCAAATTCCTGTGGTGCCTCTATGCTGATCCGGTCGCCGGCAGGATTGGGGTAGATGTTTATGCTCTTGCCGGGAGCTTGTTCGCGAAGCGCTGTAGTTGTATTGCAGCAACCGGCAATTCCATAAGTGTACAGGGCATTGACATCTGCAGCCGTAAAGGCAGTTTTGTAGACCCTTACCTCATCCATCAATCCTTTAAAATTGTCGCCGAGGTAAACATTGCCGGTATCAACGCTCATTGGCCCGCTTCCGCCATGCCAGTCATTGCTGGCAAGGCCATTCAGGTAAACTGTAGCCGGATGAGCAGCCCCGCTACCGCCATTATCAAAGACAACGACCAGGTGATTCCACTGCATCCGGTAAAAGCTGCCTGTATCACAGGGAGATGCAACAGTGAGCGAATCCCAGCAGGAAGCGCTGTTGATCGTAGCGAGTGGTCTGCGGCAATCATACAATGCCAGTGAATAGTCGCCCTTAAATCTTGGGCCTCTTCCCAGCAATTGTTCATATTTGCCGGCATTGGTTTCCTGTGCCAGGTACCAGACCGATATAGTGGCAGGGTGCGTAGCAAAGTCAAAATCAGGGTCGGAACTGATCCGGATATGGTTGTTGGTCAGGCCCGGAAACTGCATTGCACAGTCAGGGTTACCGCCTGCATCGGCAATACTGGCCACCGTCCCCACACGGGTACCGGTATGGCCGTTACCGCTCAGGTCTGTAACAGGTCCTGCAGCAGTAGAGAAATTGTAATAGGCAACAAGGCTCGCCCGATGCAGTGTAAAAGTGTCGCAACTGCCGTAAGGAACAGTTTGTGCATGAAGGTTGTTCAGGAGGCAGGAAAGAAGCAATGTGGTTACGAAGTTGATCTTTTTCATTCTGGTTGATGGTTTATAAATTTATTAAATGAAGTTTCTTTATATGCAGACTCTGGTTTTTTCAAAATGGTTGGGCGCATCGCAAAAAATATGGGCTGCCGGCCGATGCAGGGAGCAGTCCTTTCTGATGGAATAAAAAAAGACCGTCCCGGAATCTTACTTCCCGGACGGTCTCCTGATATAAATGCACTATACTGTTACTCTTCTTCTCCCCGTATGCGGATATACGCTCCGCTCAGGGTATCATTGATGCGCAACTGGCAAGCCAGGCGGCTGGTATCTGTAGCGTCAGGTAGGGTATCGAGCATTTCCAGCTCATCCTCATTGATTAGGGGTAATTTTTCGAATCCCTGCAATACCTGCACATGGCAGGTAGCGCAGAGCGCCATGCCGCCACAGGTAGCCATAATGCTGTATTCGCTGGCCTTCAGTGCTTCCATCAGGCTCAGGCTCATATCGTCTGGTATTTCCAGCTCCTGTGTTTGTCCGTTGCGGTCCTCGACTGTAAATTGAATAAGACCCATTATGAAATATTTTTATTAAAACTCATTTATACCGTTTACTGTGGTGTATTTGAAGCTCAGGCGCTGGTCAGGAAATACATGTTTGAAGGCACTCTGGCACATCAGGGCTGCTTCGTGGAACCCGCAAAGGATCAGTTTCAACTTACCGGTATAGGTATTAATATCGCCGATCGCATAGATGCCTTCTACGTTGGTAGAGTAGTCTGTTGTGTCTACTTGTATGGCAGATTTTTCTACATTCAGTCCCCAGTCTGCAATCGGACCCAGTTTCGGGCTCAGGCCAAACAAGGGGATCAGGTAATCTGCATTGATGGAATATTCGGCATTATCCGAACCGGCAATGGTTACTTCCTTCAGCACCCCGTTTCCGTTGAGCTTAGTCACGTTAGATTTCAGCACCAGGTTAATCTTGCCTTGTTCTGCCAGGTGGAATACTTTTTCAGCCGAATCCGGTGCACCGCGGAAAGTCTCGCCCCGGTGTACCAGGGTTACTTTCTTAGCCACATTGGCCAGGAAAATGGTCCAGTCGAGTGCAGAGTCGCCGCCGCCGGCCAGTACGATTTCTTTATCACGGAACAGCTCAGGGTCGCGGACCATATAGGCCACACCCTTGCCTTCAAACTCTTCGAGCTTTTCAACAGCAGGTTTGCGGGGTTCAAAGCAACCCAGTCCACCTGCGATAACGATCACCTTACAATGGATCTGTGTTTGCTCGCTGGTGGTGACGATGAACGATTTGTCTTCCTGGCGGTCGATTTTTTCCAGTCTTTCGCCCAATGTAAAGGTGGGGTGAAAGGGTTCAATCTGCTTCATCAGGTTGTCCACAAGCTCCTGGGCATTGATGGCAGGATAGCCTGGAATATCGTATATTGGTTTTTGTGGATATATTTCAGATAACTGACCGCCTACCTGTGGCAGTGCGTCTACAAGATGGCAGCGCATTTTGAGCAACCCTGCCTCAAAAACGGCAAACAAGCCCACGGGTCCTGCCCCTACAATACAAATATCTGTTTGGATCATTAGATTTTTTCTTTATTTCTAAGGTTATATTTTAAAAAAATTTTCGCAAAGATAGGCAATTAGGCCGTTAGGTAAAAAGTTAAAAGCAACACCAATGATTTGCGATTTCAGATTTAAGAATGATGAATTTGAGATTTGAGTACGGAGAAAGAATGTCAACGCTGAACAGCCAATCAAAAATCAGAAATCAAAATTCACCGACCACTGGGAGGTATTCACCTACTTTATGTTTTTAGCTGCATTTTAAAATGGGTACCGGGCGTTTTATCGGTTATCTTCGCAGCTCAAAATTGATAAAGCTTTTCCGGGACTCTGTCTTGAAAATGTCATTTTGAGAAAAGCAGCAAACAATAAATCAAGCATAATATCTTTACATGAAGCGATTAGCCATTTTAGGTTCTACCGGTTCTATAGGCACACAGGCGCTGGATGTCGTTTCCAGCCACCCGGATTTATTCCGGGTAGAAGTACTGTCGGCGCACAGCAATACGGAATTGCTGATCGCGCAGGCAATCAAATATAAGCCTAATGCCGTAGTAGTCAGTAATGAAGCCAAATATGAGACGGTAAAAAAAGCACTGGCGTCTGAACCGGTAAAAGTATTTGCCGGTCAGGCATCCTTAACCGAGGTCGTGTGCTGGGAAAGCGTAGACATTATCCTGGGCGCTATCGTGGGCTTTGCCGGTCTGAAGTCTATCTATGCAGCGGTGGATGCCGGAAAGCGTATCGCCCTGGCCAACAAAGAAACCCTTGTGGTGGCCGGTGACCTGGTGATGCAGCGTGCTGCGGAAACGGGTTCCGTCATTATTCCTGTAGACAGTGAGCATTCTGCCATCTTCCAATGCCTGGTGGGCGAGTACCATGAGGCAATAGAAAAGGTAATCCTTACAGCAAGCGGTGGTCCTTTCAGGGGTAAGAAGCCCAATTTCCTGGTGAATGTAAAAGCTTCGCATGCCTTACAGCATCCCAACTGGACTATGGGCGCCAAAATAACCATTGACAGTGCTACCCTGATGAACAAAGGCCTGGAAATGATTGAAGCCAAGTGGTTGTTCGGGCTGAAGAATGAGCAGATCGATGTGATCGTGCACCCGCAGAGTGCCATACACAGTTTTGTACAGTTTACCGACGGCTCACTCAAGGCCCAGGCTGGTATCCCGGACATGAAGCTGCCGATCCAATATGCCCTGGCCTATCCCCAGCGCCTGCACAATACGTTCAAACGCTATGATTTTAAGGAATTTGCCAACCTTACATTCGAAGAACCCGATTATAAAACTTTCCGTAATCTTGCACTCGCTAAAGAGGCCATGTTTAAAGGAGGTAATACTCCCTGCGTGCTCAATGCCGCGAATGAAGTCACGGTACAGGCCTTCCTGCAAAACAGGGTAGACTTCCTGGAGATGAGCGACATTATCGAAAAGACCATGGCTAAAGTAGACTTTGTTGCGACTCCTTCTTTTGATGATTACGAACACAGTGACGCCGAGGCGCGGAAATATGCCGAAGAGCTGGTCAGACAAAGCCCGCTGGCAACACACTAAAACGATATTGAAAACAAAACGATAAAAACACTTCATGCAACTGAACACCATATTACTGATGGCAGAATGGCAGGTAAAAGGCCTGCAGCTCTTTGTAGCCTTATCACTGCTCATCATTCTCCACGAATTCGGTCATTTCTTCTTTGCCAAATTGTTCAAGACCCGGGTAGAAAAGTTTTATTTATTCTTCGACTTCCTGTTCCCCTTCGGTAACTTACTGAACTTCTCCCTGTTCAAAAAGACAAAAGGAGATACAACCTATGGTATAGGATGGTTCCCATTGGGCGGCTATGTGAAGATATCGGGTATGGTGGACGAGAGTATGGACAAGGAGCAGCTGGCCAAGCCACCAGAGCCCTGGGAATACCGTTCCAAAAAACCATACCAGCGCCTGTTTATCATGCTGGGTGGTATCATTGTCAATGTGCTGGTTGCCATCATTATCTATACCGGTATGATGGCCTACTGGGGCGAATCGTATATCCCGGTACAAAATGCACAATATGGTATACAGGCCGACAGCAGCGCACAGGCCATTGGCTTCCGCAACGGCGATAAGATCATAAATGTAGATGGCAAAACTGATATGACCCTGCAGGATATCAACTCCGACCTGATGCTGAACAAGATCAAAACGGTGAACATATTGCGCGACGGGCAGCAAATGGCCATCGCTACCGGTGATGCAGCGTCCAGTCATATGCTTAAAAACAGGAAAGCACAGATACTGATGCTGCGCTATCCCTTTGTTGTGATGTCTGTGGGAGACAATTCCGTAGCCGCCAAGATGGGCCTGAAAGAAGGAGACAGCGTGATCGGGGTAAACAATGCGCCTATTCAGTATTTCAGCGAATTCAAATCCGTACTGGATAACAGTAAGGCCGGCAGTCCCTTGCAGCTGACTGTAGTGGGCAAAGACGGGCAGACCCGCAGCCTGAACGGTGAAATACCCGCCGTGCGCAAACTCGGTATCGGTCTGAAAACAGAAGCCGATTACTTCGATATCAAAACCATTAAATACGGCTTCTTCCCGGCCATCGCACGCGGTGTTACCTATACCGGTGAAAAATTCAGCTTTTACGTAGCGCAGTTCAAACTGCTGTTTACCTCCAAGGATGTAAAGCTGAACGACAATCTGGGTGGTATTGCCAGCTTTGCGAAGATTTTCCCGGGAGAGTTCAGTTGGTCCGCATTCTGGGACCTTACCGCATTTATTTCCATTATCCTTGCCTTTATGAACCTGCTGCCTATTCCCGGCCTGGATGGGGGCTACGTGATCTTCCTGCTCTGGGAAATGATCACCGGCCGCAAAGTAAACGACAAGGTAATGGAGGTGGCGACCACAGTGGGACTGGTACTCCTGCTCGGGTTGATGCTGTATGCCAACGGCCTGGACATCTTCAGAGCATTTAAGAAGTAAAATCTATAGTTATTTGTATCGAAAAGCTATCCTGTACAGGGTAGCTTTTTTGTTTGAACCGGCTCTGTTCGGGTTCTTCAGGTGTTCAGGCGTCGCACCGTCTGCAGTTTTCTTTTCTTTAGGCCGCTTAGTTCCGGCCCTCTTTGCTTCTTCGTGCCTCTGTGTGCAAAACAATTTCCCCTCAGGCCTTAATGACCTTGCGTCTTTGCTTCATCGCGTCTTTGCGTGACTCTGTGTCTCAGTTACTTTTGCGTCTCTGTGTGCCCTAAATAATAAAAAGGTATGATTATAGTTCCTTTGCGTCTTTGCGTGAAAAGAAGTAAGCCTTCCCGCTCTAAACATCTTTGCGCGAATTGTATGCGCCAATCATAAATCCAAAATCATAAATCCAAAATCATCAAGTATCTTCGCGCCCTATTTTTCAGTACAATGACAGCATCAGCAATACGGCAACAATTCCTTGATTTTTTCCAGTCCAAAGGCCATACTATCGTGCCTTCGGCTCCTATTGTCGTGAAGAACGACCCGACCCTTTTGTTTATCAACTCCGGCATGGCGCCGTTCAAAGACTACTTCCTGGGCAACAAGCCGGCCCCGCACAAGCGGATAGCCGACACGCAAAAGTGCCTCCGCGTAAGTGGCAAGCACAACGACCTGGAAGAAGTAGGTGTAGATACTTACCACCATACTATGTTCGAGATGCTGGGGAACTGGAGCTTCGGCGATTATTTCAAGAAAGAAGCCATTGCCTGGAGCTGGGAACTGCTGACAGAAGTGTATAAGCTGGATAAAGACCGCCTGTATGTAACGGTATTTGAAGGCGATGAAAAGGAAGGCCTGCCTTTTGACGAAGAGGCTTACAACGAATGGAAAAACTACATTGCCGAAGACCGCATCCTTCGTGGTAATAAAAAGGATAA
>DATJDO010000533.1:0-2617 GCA_035497375.1 Chitinophagaceae bacterium
AAATGCCGTCTATACCGTAGGGCACAAACATTCTTATTTCATCTAACAACATCGGCAGCATCACAGGAAAATTTGATTCAATCGTGCTACAATATTAAAAATTTAAATGGAAAAATTGTGCCTAAATACTGACAATATTAAATGCTGTATTTAAGTGGCTGAGAGTCAATTCAAAACCAACAGGATAAGAAGCGGAGGAGCACCCACCTGCAAATCCTGTAAACCATATTATGAAAGCTGTAAGGATACCTGCCTGTAAACACGTCATATTTGTAGTGCATTAAAACTCATATTATGGAAAGCGCTAAAAATCCGACGACAGAGTTGAGAAAACGGTCCTGGCTTGGCCGTGATGTTTATTTGAATGTAGGACCAAAAGAAGCTTTAGTCCGGGTGATTATCGGTCTGCTGCTGGGCGGCACGGTATTTTGGGTCAGTAGCCTGGGGCCGATCATCCTTATTACCGTAGTTTCTTTTTACCTGTTCATTACCAGTGCCATGCTGTTTTGCTATGTAAAATATTTCTGGAGGCACAGTATATTACATGTAAAAGACCCATTGGTGAAAGACCCTGAAATCCCGGTAAAAAAGTTGTAAGTGGCAACGCCGAATCGTGTATCGTGCTTTCCGCACGATCTGATTACATTTGCGGCACCAACTCGATGTTTTTATGAAAAAAATATTTTTTTCGGCCATACTGGCGCTGGTCTCTTTTTCCGTGTTTGCCGCTGAAGTTACGGGTACCTGGTATGGTGTTTTGAAAGTACAGGGTATACAATTACGTATCGTATTTCATATTACGAAAGACGGAACCGTATATAGTACTACGATGGATAGCCCGGATCAGAATGCAAAAGGTATCCCGGTTACTGAAACGACCTTTGAAGAACCGGTACTGAAACTGGCAGTACCGTCTGCCCGGATTGAGTATGAAGGCACCCTGGGCAATGACAACATAATTACAGGAACATTTAAACAAGGTAGTATTTCTGTACCGATGAACCTGGGCCGTAATGCAACGGAAGAGCCTAAAAAAACGGTACGCCCGCAAGACCCGGTAAAACCTTACGGATACCAGTCTGAAGACGTGACCTTTAAAAATGAAGAAGCGGGTATTACGCTGGCCGGCACCCTGACATTACCGGAAAAAAGCGGCCCCTTTCCTGCCGTAGTGCTGATCAGCGGCAGTGGTCCCCAAAACCGCGATTGTGAGCTGCTGGGACACAGGCCCTTCCTGGTACTGGCAGATCACCTGACGAAGAAGGGTATTGCTGTGCTGCGTTTCGATGATCGTGGTACTGCTGCATCAGGGGGAAATTTTGCTACTGCGACCAGTCAGGATTTTGCTACCGACGTCACAGCTGCGGTGAACTACCTGAAAACCAGAAAGGAAATCGACAAAAAGAAGATAGGCCTGATCGGGCATAGCGAAGGCGGGCTGATCGCACCTATGGTAGCGGCGAAGTCAAAAGATATTCACTTTATTGTACTGGCTGCCGGCCCCGGATTGAGAGGCGATAAGATGCTGCTCCTGCAGCAACAGCTTATCGGTAAGTCTGCAGGAGCTTCAGCGGCAGACCTGGCGCGCTCAGAGGCCGATAATGCAAAGATTTTTGATATGGTCCTGCGTTCAACCGATGAAGAAAAGCTGAAAAAAGATATTGCCGGGTATATCAGGAACTCCGAAGACCCGTATAAGGACAAATCCGCAGATATGAGCGAAGAGGAATTTGTGTCGGTAACAGTAAACAGGGTCGTTAACCCTTGGATGCTGTATATGCTGCGTTTTGACCCTGCTTCGGTGCTGGAAAAAGTAAAATGCCCGGTATTGGCGATCAATGGCTCTAATGATCTGCAGGTAGCACCCAAAGAAAACCTTGAGGCGATCAGCAAGGCACTGGCAAAAGGGGGGAACAAGAAAGTGTTTATAGAGGAATTGCCGGGATTGAATCACCTGCTGCAGGAAAGCCCCACCGGCGCCCCCAGTGAGTACAAGGTTATTGAACAGACAATGTCCCCGGTGGCGCTCAACGCCATATCAAACTGGATACAGGAGCAGGTCAAAAAATAAACAGTAGTCATTCCCGATTTTTTTATGCATCATATATTTACCGCGCTGATCATTCTGGCCGCATTCCTGCCTGCTGCAGCACAAGACCAAAAGATTTCCACTCCTTTTGTACTCGGACGTATTGAAAATATATACTCCCGTCAGTTGTCCGAGTCCCGTACCCTGAATATCTACTTACCACCCGGGTATAAAGAAAGCGACACCACACAGTACCCTGTGATTTACTTGCTGGATGGCGGTGCTGATGAAGATTTTATTCATATTACCGGTTTGGTGCAATTCTTTACTTTCCCCTGGGTAAACAAGATACCGGAATGCATCGTAGTAGGCATTGCCAATGAAGACCGGAAACGTGACTTTACTTTTCCCAGCAGTATCCCCGCCGATAGGAAACTCCTCCCTACAGGCGGTCATTCCGCAGCCTTTATCGCGTTCCTGGAGCAGGAATTGCAACCTTTTATCCAAAGCCGGTACAGGGGCAGGCAGAAAGGGATGCTGATCGGGCAATCCCTGGGAGGCTTGCTGGCTACAGAAATCCTGTTACAG
>DATJDO010000534.1:0-5330 GCA_035497375.1 Chitinophagaceae bacterium
CATACCTGCGGGTATACACCAAACTGCTTTTCATACCTAATGGAACAAAAATCTTTTCCTGCAGGAAAGCATCATAGCTTTTCCCTGATGCCGCTTCGATGACGGATGCCAGCAAGGCATAACCGGTATTGCTGTATTCAAATTTTGTTCCTGCATCAAACTCCGGCTCCGGGTGATACCTGGCGAACATGTCGATCATGTCCTTATTGCTGGCTATCTTCTTATGGTCCCACACCGTGTCCAGCAATTCCATATAATCCGGTAACCCGGAGGTATGCTGCAACAAGTGGCGGATCGTTACACCTTTATACACCTGCAATGCAGGAATCCATTTGCTTAATGGATCATCATAAGACAGTTTGCCTTGCTGCTGCAGCAGGGCGATCGCAGCAGCCGTAAATTGTTTGGAACAGGAAGCCAGTTCAAAAACAGATTGCTCGTTCAGCTTCCGCTTGGTTACTTCATCAGCATAACCATAGCTTTTGCTGAGTACTACCTGGCCCCGTTCGGCAAGCAGCACATTACCGTTGAACAATCCCTCATCATAAAGTGATGAGAACATGCTGTCGATCAATGCCGCTTTTTTCTGTGCGTCTTCCTTCGCCACCATAGTAAAAGGTGCAAACAGGAATAAGGCACCTACAATAATATATTTTTTCATAGCAGAATAACTTGACACAAAGAGCGCAAAAAAAATCTACCCCACTAAAGCTTTTTTGACGAAACAGCTTTTCTCTTGGATATACAAGCAGTCTTGAAAAAGTGGAGGAAAATCAGCTTTATGTCCCAGGCAAAACGGTTTTGGTTCAAAAAAAGAGTGTCTTTTGCTGCAATAAACTGATTTTTACAGTATGTTCAAATGGATCTGGAAACATAAATTACGGCTGGGGCTTAATGTTTTTGCATGGGCATACCTGTTTGGAGCAACCTACTACAATGGGCTTGTCTATACACCACCTGCTGGTAACCGTGCCGGATTTACCCTGCACATCATCCTGTTTAACCTGTGCTATGTATCGCTGGTGTACCTGAATATCCTGTGGCTGATGCCCCGCTTCCTGTACAGGAAGCGCTATGTAAGCTACGGCCTGCTACTGGGTTGTTTTACGCTGCTGACCTCTTTCATTATGGGACCCTACAGCAGCTGGCTGCTGCACCGGTTTAAGGGAGTAGACACGATGGCGCTTTCCTCCATTTCCTTCGGGGAAAAAGCCCCCGAAATGACTATGTTTGCTTATTGTCTGCTCATCGCACCGACAATCTTCCTGCTGGTATTTATCTTCGGCATCGGCAGCCTGGCACAGCAGTACTTTACTGTCGCACGGCAAAAAGAGATCATCGAACAGCGGCAAATGAAAGCAGAACTCAGCCTGCTGAAATCACAAATCAACCCGCATTTCCTCTTTAATGTACTGAACAGTATCTACTCCCTTTCCCTCAAAAAATCAGATATGGCACCGGAGGTGGTGTTGAAGCTCGCAGACCTGATGCGGTATATGCTGTATGAGGCCGCAGAAGAGTGGGTTGCCCTGGACCGGGAAGTCGGTATGCTGCAGGATTATATAGAACTGGAAAGGGTAAGAATAGATCCGAGACAAAGGATCAGTGTGCAGGTGAAGCATGTTTCCGCACTGCGGCGCATAGCGCCGGTGCTGCTGATTCCCTTTGTTGAGAATGCATTCAAGCATGGTATGGATTCAATGGCAGAAGGAGCCTTTATCGAACTGAATATTGAGATGCAGGAACAGACGCTGTTGTTCCGTTGCCGCAACAATTATAAAGAAAATCCTTTGGCACGCCCGGGTGGTATCGGCCTGGAAAATGTACAGAAGCGGCTTCAATTACTGTATCCCGGAAAACACCGGCTGGATATCCGGAAAGAAGCGCCTATTTTTGAAGTGGAACTCAACATAGACTTGTCTGTATGAACTGCCTGATCGTAGATGATGAATCGCTGGCGCGCGAGGTGATCGAATTGTATATCAACAAAGTGGATTTCCTGAACTTTGCCGGTTCCTGCGGAAATGCACTCCAGGCCTTTGCCGTGCTCAGCAAGCAATCCGTTGACCTGATGTTCCTGGACATTAAAATGCCGGAAATGAGCGGGTTTGAATTGCTGAGAACCTTGCAAAACCCACCGCGGGTCATCGTTACCACGGCCTTTCACCAATATGCACTGGAAGGCTTCGAGCTGGATGTAGTCGATTACCTGATGAAACCCATTTCTTTTGAGCGCTTCCTGAAAGCTGTTTCGAAAGTGGCTCCCCCTGCAATAGCACAAGCTGCGGGGCCTCACAACAGGGCTGCGATCGCAACAGACCTTTTTGTAAAAACCGACCGCAAGCTGGTGCGACTGAAACCGGAAGAAATTATCTTCATCGAAGGGTTAAAAAATTATCTCTGTATCCACCTTGCCGGGCAAAAACTGATTGTCCACAGTACGATGGGCAATATGGAAGCCGAATTAAAATCCTTTCCTGAAATATGCAGGGTACACAAGTCCTTCCTGGTCAATAAAAACCATATTACCGAGATCAGCCAGAGTGTGCTGAAGATGGCCGGAGGAACAGAAATTCCCCTGGGCAACCTCTATCGCGATAGTTTCCTGAACAGTATGCGTATTGTGTAAAGAAGCCGCTATTGCTTTACAATGACCGTGCTTTGCTGCAATATTTTTTCCTGATCGAAGAAGACCAGGAAATACTGACCCGGCGCAAGATTGCTGACATCAATGCTCATATCCGCAGCAGTCTTTTGCAGCGATGTATATTGCTTGCCGTCTGTACCGTAAATATTCAGTAAAGCAATTTCATCCGGTATGTTCCGGAGGGAAAGCTGTGTGCTTGCAGGATTAGGGTACACTTGTATCGCATTCAGGGCTGTGTTGGCCACAGAAGCAGGCTTGATTGTGATGGCTGTAGTGCAGGATTTCTGCCAGTAGCCATCCTTATCTTTTATCCAGAGGCGGTAATTGCCGGCAAGCGTAGGTTTAAATACAGAGTCGCTTGAGCTGCTGACCAGTTTACCATTCGCATACCAGCGATACAATGCTTTGCCGGACGGGCCTTTCAGGTTGGTCTTATCCCAGTTGAAGCTTAAAGGCAGTACACCATTCAGGTTACTTTTTCTTTTTACCGCAGGGTCTGTCAGTACCTGTTGTGCCATGGTTTTCAGGTGGGTGGCAATATCCAGAGGCAGGCCCGACATAAAAGGATTGGACATCACGTTCTTTTGCGCTGTTGTACCATAGATAACCGCTGCTGTCAGGAAAGAGCCTTTGATATCCGGGTGTGCGCCATCGGGGCTCCAGAGGTCTATATCGGGGCGGGTAATAATGGACCTTTTCCATGCATAACCGATCGGGGCAATTACATCTTTGGCGCTATCGTTGAGTACCTCGTAGTTGATGGTGATCTGTTTGATCATAGAGGTGTCCTCATCTTTGAAGCCCCATCCGGAAAACCAAACCATCTTCCCGCAGGGATGATGATGATGGAAAGAGTCCCGTATTTTTATATGCCCTTCCACTACTTTACTGGCAGTTGGCGACGGGAACCGTGCAGAGTCCAGCGCAAAACGCCCCTGGTTGTCCTGCAGCACCATGAAATCCCAATCATTACTCCTGATCAGCTTGAACACCTCAGGGTTGTTCATATGGGCCATAGTACCCATAGCAACATCACCGACACTGATGCCTCCGGGAGCATACGCAGTGGTCACTACGGGAAGCTTATCTGCATCATAGAACTGGTGTACAATGCCCTGCAGGTCATTGGCCCCGGTAAAGCTATTGCCGATAAACAATATCTTGGTCGTGTCCTGGGCTTTTGCCAGTGCAGCGCTACAGAGTACAAAAGCGAGTGTGGTGTAGAGTTTCCTCATATATAAATACAGTATTTTTTATATTAAAAATCAAAAGTGATCTCTGCCTGCTTAGACGGTACAATGTACCAAACGGTTGGGCTAATGCGGCAATTATGTGATGAAGTGCTTTGGTGTAAGATGTACTGCTGCTGACCAACACAAAGGTCCCTTACAAGTATAAGAGGTCTTTATTGTAGTAATGTAGCGTTTAGTATTATGGCGTACGCTGCATTTGCGGTGCGGAATTATTTGCATGATTCAGTATCCATTGAGAGGTTTGCAACCATGCAAAAGCCAGCTTTGACATAGAATCAGTGACGCCAGGCATCTGGTCTCTATAGTCTGTTTTATCACCCTTCCGGAACCGGTATAAGCTTGCTGCCTGGTTTTCGCGATAAACGTACAGTAAAGAATCGTTCATACAAGCCAGAACGTCATCGCTCGAAAAAACGATATTACGGTGTGTTTCGGTAAACAGGTCAATACCGAAAGTATTGTTCTGATAGGGTTTTGAGATCAGGCTCATGACAGTTGGGAACACATCTGTCTGCAGTGCGAGCTTTTTATAAGTATCGGTTCTATTGGCTCCCGGTGCGAATATAAAAAACGGAATATGGTGAAACGTAAAAGGTATATCGTAGAGGTCATGCCAAAGCGGAACACCATGATCCGCAACAAAAACAAAAACTGTATTATTATACCAGGTTTGCTTTTCCGCATAAGTCATCAATTTCCGCACAGACCAGTCAGCATATTCTATCACCGCCAGCTCCTGAAAGGGGAGTCGCCGTACGAAACCTGTATTTTCAGGGATAATGCGGGGATCGTGGTTTGAGCCGGTCATCAATGCAGCGAAAAATGGTTTTCCATTCGCAGCTAATGCATTCAACCTGGGTATAGCGAAGCGGAACATAAATTCATCCGGAACCCCCATGCTGCTTTTGATTTCTGCAAGCGGATAATCCTTTTGACCGATAACCGTATGAAAACTGTTAGCGAGCAAAAAGCCACTCATATTGTCAAATTGTTCGTCGTGTGTAGTGAAAAAGATATTCTGATAACCCTGGCCGGCCAGAACATTCGGGAGGCCCGACATACGGGGAACAGAAAGCATATCAAGTGAATGACGCTTCATCAAAGCAGGGTGGCCAAACAGCGTTGCATAGATGCCGTTATAGGTATGGATGCCGGCACTGAATGTGCTGTCGAAACACCAGCTTTTGTCCGCCAGGCTATCCAGGAAGGGAGTTAGCCCCTGGTCATTACCGAAGCGTTTCATCCGGTGCGCTGCCATACTTTCCATAATGACCAGGACAACATTCCTCCGCTCGAATGCCGGGCGAGTTTGCTGCAGGCGTGCTATGGAACCGGTTTGGTGATACTGTGCCCCAAAAAAATAATGCTCCATGACAGCTAAGGCTTCCTTATCATCAATCCAGTGCAGCTCTTTATTTCCGGCTTTTGTA
>DATJDO010000535.1:0-5686 GCA_035497375.1 Chitinophagaceae bacterium
CCAGCCTGTTGGGTATACACTGGTATATCGATCAGCTGGACTACAAAATAAGTGATGCAGAAGCCGCGCCGACGCTGTGGAGCAGGGACAAGTACCTGGGCAACAGGAGTAACGTAGTGTAGTACCTCGAGAACCCACGTATCCCCAGCGACAAGTACTTTAACCTGGAAGAGATTTGCAAATTTATGGCAGATGACAACCCGGAAAATAAACAGGCACTGAACGACGGTTCTATTGTGAACTACATGCCTACGAAAAATTTCTTCGTGACCACACCGGGTAAAGACCAGCTGATCAGCAACGGATTGTTGAAAGCCGGAGATAGCAATAAAGTAAGCACAGATATGCGCTTTACCTGGAATAAACCTTACCTG
The DNA here is from genome assembly GCA_035497375.1 of Chitinophagaceae bacterium. Classification (GTDB taxonomy): domain Bacteria; phylum Bacteroidota; class Bacteroidia; order Chitinophagales; family Chitinophagaceae; genus Rurimicrobium. Next base: position 375 of record DATJDO010000535.1, read on the forward strand.
TCCAAAGACCAGGTGGCTATTATGAACATCATCGCCGGTATTGCCAAAGAAGGCTGGAAGCGCCCGATCTGTTTCGGTGGCGGCCTGCCAGGCGACAATTACCTGAACCTCAGCGAATACATGCGTACAGATGGGGTGGTGCTGCGCCTGATGCCGTTCAAATACGTGGATAGCGTGTCTATGACCATGCCCAACCGCGAGCCTGGTTTTGTGAACCTGGACAAATGTGTGAACCTCTATACAAAAACATACCAATGGGGTAACGCACAGCGTAAAGATGTGTACTTTGACGAGAAGAACAGGCTGATGTTCTTTGCTTACCGTATCGGAGCTGCCCGCGTAGCGGAAAACCTGACTGCGCGTGGCCGCAATGCAGAAGCCCTGCAGGTGCTGGATAAAGTAATGGACAACATTTCAGAAGAGAGCATGCAGTACGACCGTGTCAGCTTTATGATGGCTGCAGCCTATACGAGTGCCGGTGCTAAAGACAAAGGCCGTAAACTGGCCCTGAAAATTGCGAAAAATGCGGAAGACGATATCAACTGGATATTGAGCCTGAATGAAGATAAACGCTCAGGCCAGGTGAATGAAGTACGCGAAAACGCTTCACTGATCTACCAGATGGGACAAAATATGACGATACTGGGCGATCCTGCAACGGGTAAGGAGTTGCAGGATAAAGCCAACCTGCTGATCCAGAAAGTTCAAGGCAGTATGGGTAACGTTATACAGTAGTTTTCTGTTGGTATTATAGAGAAGAGCGAACCTTTAGGTCCGCTCTTCTTTTTTGTTTTATACCATCCGGTATCCGGCACGGTGTCTTCAGTTGCTCATTTTCTTCCGGATAAATGAGTATATTGGCTAACATATTCCCTATGATATCCAATAAATACATCGGTATTGTATTGCTCTCGGTTTAGTAATGCTTTCCTGCAATAAAGACAAAGATGAGGGTAAGGTAACCGTTATTCCTGGTGCCTTTACAAGTGATCGATTGCTTTCCCGTTGGAGGTTGATGTATATTGACCACACAGAGTATGTTGATGGTGTACAGGTGTCTGCACGGATGGTGCAATATGAGCATAGCAGTGACAGTATATGTTTTTTTAAAGGAGATTCCTGTATTGCAATGGCGGCAGGGAAGCGCTATCATGCCACATACAAAGCGGAGAAAAACGTGATCTATACACCTGCAGATTCCTTCGGCCATATCGACATTGATTCGGGCACTTACAAAATCGAAACGTACAGGCTTTGGATCAATAAACTGAAATATGCGTATACAGACGGAGAGGGTAAAGAGCATAAATTGTATGCACAGCACTTTTTTGTAGACTAGTACCCGTATTTTGGAGCATCGTCAAGCGTACCACTTTCCCTTCCCGCGAGGGAAAATACGCTGATAGTGTATGATCTCTGCCGGACTCATGGATGTTTACCAGTGAGCGGATACTTTTCTATTACACCCGTCAAAAATCTACATCTGCGGGGTCTCCGGCAGCCATCAGCAACACGATAAGAAAGAACAGCGCTACTACAATCAGCGCAATAATGCCTAAGATGCGTCCTGTCTTTTTCATAAGGTGAAACTAAGTAAATGACCTATCGGTGAGGAGGGCAGCCGGCACCACATGGCCACAGTAACTAATTGCCTATTGCAAATCTGTCATATGGATTTTATGCCGGCAAAACTGGTATTCGCGCAATTCGTTGGACGCTACGATGACCAGCCTTTCCCGTGTATACTGCGTCATCCATTCCGTATATTGCTGTACGCCCTGCTGGTCAAGGTTCGTGCAGGGTTCATCGAGCAGCAGCACAGGTGTATGGCTGAATATAGCCTGGGCCAGTTTTACCCGTTGTTTCATGCCGGATGAAAAATCTCCGATCTGCTTGCCTGCAGCAGATTGAAGCCCGGTAAGTTCAATAACCCGGGCGATGGAAAGGCCGGGTAGGATGGATTTAAAACTGAAATGGAACTGCAGCACTTCTGTCAGTGTCATTTCTTCTATCAGTTCCATGCCCGGTGCACAAAAGCTGATCTGCCGGAAGACCTGTTCCTGCGGCACGGGTTTCCCGGCATCTGCGTAGAAGACTTTTCCTTTGGAAGGGGTCTGCATGCCTGCAATAATGCGCAGCAGAGTAGACTTGCCACTGCCATTTGCCCCTAACAGGGCATAAGACTCCTGCGTGTTGAACTGCAGGTTGACATTCCTGAAAATGGTATGGTGAATAAAACGTTTACTGACGGCCTCAACTGAGATCTTCATTGTTACGCCTTGTATAGCCCCGCATAATACCCCTGCCTGTTTCCCGGATAAAGTTTACGATCTCATCGCGCTCGTCTGATACGGGAATCTCCGCTTCGATAATATCCAAAGCTTTACTGACATTATACCCACGTACAAAGAGGATGCGATAAATGTCCAGGATATGGTTGATTTTCTGCGTATCGTAGCCACGGCGTTTCAGTCCGACGGAGTTGACACCGGCGTAGGAGATGGGTTCGCGTGCCGCTTTAATATAAGGCGGAACATCTTTACGCACGAGCGAGCCGCCGGTAACAAAAGAGTGGGAGCCGATGCGTACAAATTGCTGTACGGCTGTAAGGCCGCCCAGCACCACATTGTCCCCTACGGTGATATGCCCGGCCAGCGTGGTATTGTTGGCAAAAATGCAATGATTGCCAACGATACAGTCATGCGCAATATGGGAATAGGCCATAATCAGGCAACCGTTACCGATTTCTGTTTTTTTACGGTCTATAGTCCCTTTATTGATCGTAACACACTCCCTGATGGTACAATTGTCGCCAATAATGGCATAGGTGTCTTCTCCACGGTATTTCAGATCCTGCGGTATCGCAGAGATGACCGCGCCGGAGAATATCCTGCAGTTTTTGCCGATGCGTGCCCCTTCCATTATGGTGACATTGGAGGCAATCCAGGTGCCCTCGCCGATCTCAACGTTTTTGTGGATGGTCGTAAACGGGTCGATCGTAACATTGATACCGATCTTGGCGTCCGGGTGGATATATGTGAGTGGATGGATCATTATTTCTTTTCTTTTCTTACAAGCTGAGCAACTAATTCCGCTTCTGTCACCAGTTTGTTGCCGACATAGGCCATTCCTTTCATTTCAAAGATACCCCTGCGTACCGGGCTGGTCAGTTCCATCTGGATCACCAGGGTGTCTCCGGGTATTACTTTTTGTTTGAATTTTACTTTGTCAATCTTAAGGAAATAAGTGTCATAGTTTTCAGGATCCTGGTAGCTGTTCAGTGCGAGTATACCGCCTACCTGGGCCATAGATTCGATCTGCAGTACGCCGGGCATTACCGGGTTTCCGGGAAAATGGCCGGTAAAGAACTGTTCGTTCATCGTCACATTTTTGATACCGGTAACGTGTTTGTCCGACATCTCGATGATCTTATCCACAAGCAGGAAGGGATACTTGTGCGGCAGGAGTTTTTCGATCTGGTTGATGTCGTAGACCGGGGCTATGGTAGGGTCGTAGACCGGTACGCCAGCCAGGTGTTTATTGGATTTGATGTATTGCTTGATTTTTTTTGCAAACTCCACGTTGGAGGCATGCCCGGGCCTGCTGGCAATGATGTGTGCATTGATGCTGGAACCTACGAGGGCCAGATCTCCGACCACATCCAGCAGTTTATGGCGTGCAGGTTCGTTCGGGAATTTCATCTGCAGGTTGTTCAGTATGCCTTCCTGCTTTACCTCAATGGTTTCCTTGTTAAATACTTTGGCCAGGTGGTTCAGCTCTTCCTGCGATACGGGTTTATCCACCACGACAATCGCATTGCTCAGGTCACCGCCTTTGATCAGGTTGTTTTCCAGCAGGTATTCTACTTCGTGCAGAAAGCAGAAAGTACGGCAGCTCCCGATTTCGGTATTGAATTCCGACAGATTCTTGAGGGTAGCGTGTTGCGTGCCCAATATCGGGGAATTGAAATCGATCATTGTCGTGACCTGGTAATGCTTGGACGGTATGGCCAGCATATCGACATTCTTGACCGGGTCGTAGAAATGTATGTTGCTGTCCAGCGTATAAACAATACGCTTGGCATCCTGCTCCTGGATGCCGACACTGTTGATTGCTTCGATAAATTCCCGGCTGCTGCCATCGAGTATCGGTACCTCAACTGCGTTTATTTCAATAAGGGCATTATCTATATTGCAACCTACCAATGCGGCCAGCAAATGCTCAATCGTACTGATACGGGCGCCATTCTGTTCAATTGTCGTACCGCGTGAAGTGTCGACTACCAGATCAGCATCGGCCTTTACAATAGGTTGCTCCGGCAGATCGATCCTCTGAAAACGGTAGCCGAAACCCGCATTTGCCGGTTTGATGGTTATTTTGACATGAGCGCCTGTGTGTAGCCCTACACCAGAGAGTGTTACGGGTTCCTTGATCGTATGCTGGTTCGGAGAAGATTGGTTGTTAACTTGCAAGATGAGTTCTTTTTATTCTTCAAATATAAACAATGCTCAGGCTACTTTTCCGCATCCCCTTCTGTAGGGACATCTCCTGCATTACCGGATAAACGGGCAACCGTTTTTTCCAATTGCTGTAGCTTTTGATACATTTCAGGCAAATGTCTGAAAATTGCCTGACTTTTTAAGGTGCTTTTATAATCAAAAGCCGGAGTGCCGTTCAGTACTGTATTTGGCGTTTCCACAGATTTGGACAAACCGCTTTGGGCATTAATATTTGTATTGTTTGCTATATGAAGGTGTCCAATGATGCCTACCTGTCCGCCGATCATACAACGGCTGCCGATTTTTGTGCTGCCGGCAATCCCTGTTTGCGCTGCAATAACTGTATGCTCGCCGATATCGACATTATGTGCGATCATGATGAGATTATCCAGTTTCACGCCTTTACGGATGATAGTGGTGCCCATAGTGGCGCGGTCGATGGTACAGTTGGCACCGATCTCAACATTTTCTTCGATGACCACATTGCCGATCTGGGGTATTTTGCTGTAGGTGCCATCAGGCTGCGGAGCAAAACCAAATCCGTCTCCCCCGATCACCGCACCGGCGTGAATAATGCTTCCGGCACCGATAATACAGTCATCATATACCTTTACCCCGGGATAAAGTTTCACCCCTTCGCCGATCTGCACATTTTTGCCGATAAAGCAATTGGGGAAAATCTGTACCTGATCTCCCAGGGTGGAATGATCTGAAATATAACTGAAGGCGCCTATGTATACATTTTTACCCAATGTTGCAGTGGCAGCGATAAAACTGGGTTGTTCTATACCTTTTGGCGCATTGGCCGCTACC
>DATJDO010000536.1:0-3366 GCA_035497375.1 Chitinophagaceae bacterium
TCGAACCCCCGGACCTGTTACAGTCAGCGGTTTTCAAGACCGCCGCAATCGACCACTCTGCCATCTCTCCGCTGCAAAAGTAATCATCGGCAACGATTTACAAAATCTTTTTCCCGATTTGCGCACATATTTTTCAGTGCTATGTTTTTTAACATTAGCCTATACAGTTTTCGTGGGAATTTTACATCTGTCTCCTTGTTTCAGCCGTAAATACTTTTATGATGATCAAACAAACATTTCTTTCCATATTTGTGCTCCTGCAGCTGGCAGCCTGCGGACAAAAATCACGTGTAGCCGAATCAACAACATTCCAACAGATGAACCAAAACAGCAACAACAAAGACAATAGTACACACAGCGCGGTAGCCACTTTCGGAGCAGGCTGCTTCTGGTGCACCGAAGCGCAGTTTCAGCAATTGAAAGGCGTTAGTAAAGTCGTTTCAGGCTATATGGGCGGCAGTATGAAAAACCCTTCCTATAAGGAAGTTTGTACCGGCAGCACCGGCCATGCCGAGGTAACGAATGTATATTATGATCCTTCCGTCATCTCTTTCGACGAGCTACTGGCTGCCTTCTTCGTGAGTCATGACCCCACGCAACTGAACCGCCAGGGCAATGATATCGGTACGCAGTACCGTTCTGTAGTCTTTTACCATGATGCCGAGCAGCAAACAAAGGCGGAGGGTTATATCAAAAAGCTGAATGAAGAAAAGGTTTATCCCAGCAATATTGTCACTGAGGTAAGCGCGGCTGATACCTTTTATGCGGCAGAGGATTATCATCAGAATTATTACAACCAGAACGGCTCTGAGCCTTATTGTCATTTTGTAATCCAGCCCAAACTCGAAAAGTTCAAGAAGGTCTTTAAGGATAAACTGAAATAGGGCAGCGCCTGTATTTTCCAATTTAACAAAACATCCTTTCGGGGATGTTTTTCGTTTGCGGGAATCCCGTTAGATTTGTTAGCGAAATCAAACCGTCCATACAGATGTCAACCAAACTGATTGCAGAAAGCGGGTCTACGAAGACAGACTGGGTGATCCTCAAAAAAGGCAAAGCCATTTCCCGCTTCAAAACGGAAGGCATCAATCCTTATCTGCAAAGCACAGCAGACATCATTGCCCGCCTGGAGGCGGAATGTACCACAGATACCAAAGTAGATGAGATTCATTTCTATGGTGCCGGCATCAATTCCAAAGGCAATAAACAAGTGGTGATCACGGCCCTGGAATCTTTTTTCGAAACGACCAATGTGTCTGTGGAAAGCGATATGCTGGCGGCAGCAAGAGGCCTGAGCAAAGACCAGAAAGGCATGATCTGTATCCTGGGCACCGGCAGCAATGCCTGCTACTACGACGGTAAAAAGGTGCGCGACCAATTGCCCTCGCTGGGCTATATTGCCGGCGATGAAGGCAGCGGCAATCATATGGGCAAGCGTATCCTGCAGTACTATGCCTACAATACCTTCGATGCGGAGCTGAAAGCTTATTTTGAGCAGCATTTCGGGGACAACATGACCCTGATCATTGACAAACTGTACAAACAGCCTTTTCCGAATCGCTACCTGGCCAGCCTGGTCTCCCTCCTGGCGGACAACAGGGGGCACTTTATGGTGGAAAACATCATCGAAGACTGCTTTAATGAGTTTTTTCACCAGCACCTGCTCAAATACCGCCAGAGCTGGAAGACGCCGATCCATTTTACCGGCTCCATAGCGTATATTTTCTCTGATGTATTGAAGGAAATGTGCAGCCAGTACGAGTTTGAGCAGGGCCGCATTTTGCAGCACCCACTGGAAGGGCTTTTAGAATACCACAAATAAGACCCTTTCTACCCGGAAATTTCTACCTCGTTCATGCTTTCGCTGTTCAGCGTAACGGAGGTTGGTACCCCAAACCCTTTGCCATAGCGGTACATGATCTCGTAAATGCCAAAATTGATCTTTTGTTTGATGTCTTCAATCGGCACCGGTGCCGGCACGCGGATGTAATAGCTCACCGCTAGCTCCAGCGATCCTCCGAAGTTTTCGAGATAAGCATGTGCATCGTCGGTAGTATGCTCATCCCGGTTGATAAAGCTTTTGATCTCTGCAATGATCGTTTTGATAGCCGTCTGCGACAGGCCGTAACTGGCATTGATCTTCAGCTTTACACGGGCCATACCGCGTTCCGAAAAATTCTCCAGGCTGTCACCGATCAGGTTTTTGTTGGGCAGGGAGATCAGGGTCTTGTCAAACGTGCGGATACGGGTACTGCGGAATCCGATTTTCTCCGCCCTGCCTTCCACATTGCCGATCTTAATGTGATCGCCTATGGTAAAAGGCTTGTCTACCATGATCATAAAAGACGCCAGCAGGTTTTCCAGGCTTTCTTTAGCAGCAAAGGCCACCGCGACACCGCCAAAGCCCAACCCGGCGATCAGCGTAGGTACATTCACATGAAACACCACACCCAACACTGTAAAGAAGCCAAAGCCCCAGAGCATCACCACGAAGACATCGCGCAGCAGGGGCAGTAGTTGCTGCCGCTCCCGATCGCCCGCCACTATCGCCCGCTCTACCCACACATAAAACAGAAAGGAGATCACCCGTACCAGCAGGAAGATGCCGTAGAAGATAAAACTGAAGAAAAAGAGATGGTCTACCAGCTCCATCAGTGAAAAGGAACTGGATACCAGGGTCTGTGTTTTCAGGTTCGGGTTTACCTTATGCCGTTCAAACAGGATGATCTTTTCAAAAACAAAATTGAACTGGTTCAGTGCAATGAAGGAAAGAATGGTCAGTAAGAGACATTCTATAGGACGTTGCAGCAGGTCTTTGAACTTCTGCGTATGGGCTTTGTCTGCAATCCGTTTGAAGATGGTAAAGAATATCCTGGCCGTTAGCGCTGCGATATATTTCCGCAACACCAGGGCGCAAAGGAGTATGATGGCCGCCCGCAGGTAGATCACCAGGGAGATGCCGAAGAGTTGTTGCCGGAAAAGGTCTATGGTCAGTAAGTTCATTAAGAGGTATTGCTGAGGCGCAAAGATACTGGAATGCCCTGCGGAGGGCAAGCCGCCTGTGCCAAAATTTAGTAAAAGTGAATAAGCCGCCCTTATCTTTACACATCAATCAAGACTCATGGAACAACAGTACCTGGACATCAATAAGCAATTGTGGAACAATAAAGTAACACATCACGTAGCGTCAGACTTTTACGATGTGCCTGCCTTCCTGGCCGGTAAAAGCTCCCTGAACGACATAGAACTGGCCTTGCTGGGTGACCTGAAAGGCAAGTCTGTATTGCACCTGCAATGCCATTTCGGGCAGGATACGATCTCGCTGGCCCGTATGGGTGCCATCGCTACAGGCCTAGACCTTTCGGA
>DATJDO010000537.1:0-5269 GCA_035497375.1 Chitinophagaceae bacterium
TTACACAGCCCGCGGCGCGTGCCAAGTCAGATCGTTCGGTATTGGGCTACAAAAAGCTGCTAGAAACACAGCCCGAAGAAGGCCGGGAACGCCTGCGTCTCATCATCAAAAATACGTACCGTACGCTGATGACGCGTGGTATGAAGGGCTGCTATGTGTATTTTGAGGATAAGGAGTTGGAGGGGTGGTTTAATAATGCGCTTAAATGATATCAGGTATTGCAAGGGAACTTAGCTATGTGATATGAAGGTAAAACATCAAGAAATAGAAATTAAAGAACGTCAAACAATGAAGTGTTTTTTATTGGGCGGAGCGCCCGGAACAGGAAAGACCGAGACGATTTGGAGGATATATGATTACCTCAGCAGTAAAGGGTTCACTGCTGTCGCGGGTCATCCGTTGCCTCCTATTCGACCAAAAGATTTTAAAGTGATCATGGAAGGATTTGACAACTCAGGAAGAACGATCAAGGTGTTGGTCAATTCTGCTACGGATACTGAAGAAATAATCGATTGGGTAAAGGAATTCTTTGATGAGCAGAACGGTAACATCGATATTGTTATTTCCAGTGTTCGTGACGGTATTATTACACAGAGCATACGTCAATATTTCTTTGCCAAAATGAACATCAACTGCCCGCCAGATATAGTAGTGGAGTTTCCTTTGGCTAAGATTACCCGCCGTGGAAATGATCGGCTTCCAGCTCTTGCATGGTATCGAGAAACGGTGGATGAACTGGTACGACATACCTTGTCTAATGCGCCATTTAATATTTAAGCGATTTTGATTCTGTAAATGCAAAATGTATATGAATAACCCAAGGATATGGATGGTGCGTGCCGGTCAGGGCAGCTATTTGATCGAGGATTTTTTAAAAGAGAAAATTGTAGCAATAGGCTGGAATGAAATAGGAGCACTTAATACACAGATTCCTTTTTTAGAACTAAAGGAAAAGTTTAAGAGTGTTTATCCAGAGGATAGTCCAGGAAGAGTTAATCAATGTGTTGGTCAAATTGCTAAGTTTCTATATGATTTTAGAATAGGGGATAAAGTAGTGTCTTATGATTCTTCCGCCAGAGAATACTATACAGGTGTTATTGAGTCTGAATACTTGTTTGACGAAGGAAAAGAATATCACCATTACAGAAAAGTAAAATGGGAGGACGGTGCGATTCCGCGTGATGTACTTTCTGCAGAAACGAAAAATACTTTAGGTGCCATCTCCACAATCTTTGAACTGTCGCAAGGTATATGGGAGGAGCTGGGAAAAAGTCATCCGGGATATTTGTCAGAGGAAGAATTAACTAGTCTGGAGGAAGCGGGTAAGGTATTTGAAGAACAGCAATTGAATCAGCTCAAAGAGGATATTATTGGCCGTTCCCGGGAGTTTATCAAAGATATTATAGCCAAACTGAGTTGGCAGGATACGGAATTATTGGTCAGTGGTTTACTGCGTTCAATGGGGTACAAAACACGTATGACCTCAAAAGGCGGTGATTTGGGTAGTGACATTATAGCCGCACCAGATGAATTAGGACTTACAGAACCTAGGGTAAGGGTAGAGGTGAAAAAGAGGTCTAAGGACAAGATCGGAGCAGATGATATCCGGAATTTTTTAGGAGGCATGCGTGGTCACCATAAAGGTATTTATGTAACAACATCAGGTTTCTCAAAGGAAGCTCAATATGAAGCAGAACGCGCAAACTTTGCAATCACTCTGGTCGATTCAGATTGGCTGGTGGATTTACTGTTGGCGAATTATGATACTTTAGAACCGGAGACCAAAGCTCTTGTTCCACTAAGAAAAATTTACTGGCCCATAGGATAATATGCCCATTGTAGAAGCGTATAGAAAAGAGAAAATTCTCTATTATTTTGGTGCTGGTGCCAGCGCTAAAGCCTTGCCATTAGCCCGTTCTGTATGGAGCGATAAAATGCCTGCAGGTATGCCTGGTTTAGGCGTAGAGAACAAAGTAATGCCAGAAATCAAAGGATTGGCCTATGAACTGGATAACTTTCTTAATGGCGGAATTGCTGTATCTAATGATACGATTAAATCAGGGAGTAAATTTGATAAGCTGCGGGATGAATGCAAACAATTAGCCCAAAAGGCTGATGAATTTGGGGATGTTGATACCTATGCAAAATTCTTACACCTGAAAAATCCAGGCGGTAAAGAATTGAACCGTTTAAAGCACTTACTGTCTTGCTATTTTTCAATCAAACAAACAGCACACAATGCTAAAGACTCCAGGTATATTCCTTGGTTGGTCGGCATAATGAATGAAAATGCATTTCCTGCTAACGTAAAGATATTAAGCTGGAACTATGACTCGCAGATTCAAATAGCCGCAAAAATGTTTAATGAGCATGAAGATGCATATTATGATGTTGACAGCTTTGATATTAGAGTGCCATTAATTCCTGATATCTCGACAAGACCTACATTACGGAAAACTAATAAATTTTCGTTAATACAACTTAATGGAAGAGCTGGGTGTACTGATTTTAGGACGGCAAACAAGCAAAGTGTTTTCTATAAAAGGAATTGCAAAGATTTTCATTCCGTGATTAATTTCCTACACGAAGAAGATCATGCTGCGGCTCTACATTTTGCCTGGGAGAATGATGGTTTTCACAATGATCTTATGAATGATGTTTTGAAGATGGTAACAGATGTGACAATTGTTGTTGTTATAGGATATTCATTCCCATTTTATAATCGAGAGGTTGATAAGAGAATTTTTAATCAAATACTGGCGGGCCAAAAGCTTCATAAAATTTATTACCAAGATCCCAGGCTTAATGGTCAGCAACTAAAAGCACAATTCGGATTGAAAGAGGATATTAATATAGTGCATATCGATCAAACAGATAATTTTCATATTCCTTTTGAGTATTGATTTTTCTTTGTATGCCACACTTCATCAAATTTTTCCTCCTCCTCCTCTCCTTCTCCGCCTCCGCGCAGGACTATAGCGCGTACCAGCATTGTATGAACCGTGTGGACCGGGATATCATGACAAAGAATTGGGCATCGGCTACACAGCGCATGGACAGCGTTTATCGCGATTATGAATTTATCTATGCCCGGCACTGTGTAAAAGGTCTGCAGCTGGCACTGCTACAGCAGGACGAGCAGCGTGCGGCGCAATGGCTGGGTCGCGGCATCTTGCAAGGCGTACCACTGTGGGTGTTGCGGAATAATGAGGTCTGCCGTCCTGTATTTGAGCTGGCTGCCACACAGGCTGTGCTGGGGCGTTATGACAGCCTGCACCGTGTATACCTTTCCAGCATCGATACAACACTGGCCCGCCGGATACAAAACATGATGGATGCGGATACCCGCTATACCCGGCGGGTGAATGATGGCTTTATCCTGCTGCGGCATACCCTGTATGGCCTGCAATGGATGCGGCACAACAAACAGCAGGCCCGTGAACTGGAACAGATCATCCGCCAATACGGTTTCCCGGAAGAAAAACTGATCGGTCTGCCGCAGTCTGTGGAAGACTCCGCCGAACTGTGTTGGTTTGCACAGCGGGAAGGGGTAGAGCAGGTGCTGCAAAACAGGCAGGCCTTCTTTATGCTGCTGCACTACTTCTCTACAAAGCGTAAGGACCTGAACGCATTGTTGTTGCCGCAGATAGCCATAGGGAATTTACCCCCTTACCAGTATGCGCGCATTAACGATTATTTGTCGCGCAACACCAGTGCGCAACGTTATCCCCGCTATTATGATTTTGGCTCCATGCCGGATGAAGAAGATTTGGCTGGGGTAGATCAGCGACGTGATGCACTTGGCCTGCCTCCTTATGAAGAACAACAATGGAAACGCCAATTACATTGGGATGCCCGACGCAGCAGTAGCCTGGGTAGGGAAATCCTGCTGGAGCATTAGTAGACTACAGCTTCCGCCTTTGTTCGTGTTGTGGTGCGGGCCATAGTGAAGCCCAACAACAAGTCAAAGAGAAATGATTTTATTGCAATTCTCTTTGAAGCAGAGGCTTTCCGTAAAGATCAATTCCCGCGTAATTGGTATATTCGGCTTGCAAAACAGCAGCATTATGGAAGGGGAGCACAAACCAGACTGGCGATTTCGCCTGCACGAGATTATTTACGAATCGAACACCTTTGCCGGTAAAGCCTTTGATGTAGGCCTGCTCATAGCGATCTTTACCAGCATCATCATCGTGATGCTGGACAGTGTACATAGCCTGCATATCCAATACGGCGACCTGTTCACCACCCTGGAATGGATATTCACCATCCTGTTTACCATCGAGTACATCCTGCGCCTGGTGTGTATAAAAAAGCCTGCGCACTATATCTTCAGCCTGTTCGGCACCATCGACTTGCTGGCCCTGGCCCCGTCCTGGTTGGCCATCTTCTTCCCCGGTGCGCATTCCCTGCTGGTGCTGCGTGCGCTGCGCCTGCTGCGCATCTTCCGCATCTTCAAGCTGGCGCACTTCCTGTTCGAGATCGACTTCCTGAAGCGGGCCCTGATGAACAGTATCCGCAAGATCAGCATCTTCCTGCTGACGGTGCTGATGCTCACCGTTGTCTTGGGCTCTATTATGTACCTGGTCGAGCAGCGGGAAAACGGCTTCTCCAATATTCCTGAAAGCATCTACTGGGCTATTGTCACTATCACTACCGTAGGCTATGGCGATATCTCTCCCGTCACACCCCTGGGTAAATTCGTCGCTTCCCTGGTGATGCTGATCGGCTATGCGATCATAGCGGTACCCACGGGCATCATCACGCACGACTTTGCCGTAGCGGGCCGGCGGCGCAATAAAGAGCTGTACGAATCCTGCCCGGATTGCGGCCGGGAGGGGCACGATGCCGATGCCCGTTTCTGCAAATACTGTGGGTCTTCCCTGTTTCGTTGAGCGTCCGGGCAACCGTTGCTCAAATAAAACGACCGTTCCTGAGAAAACTACAGGGGTGACCGCTAAATTCCTGTAGGTTTAGGATGCCATATAAACCAAATGGTATAGTGAAATGAAAAAGCTGTTACTCCTCGCCACTACCGTCTTTTGCATCGGCAGTGCGCAGGCCCAGACGCGTTACCTGACCGTAAGCCAGGATCCCTCTCTTTTGCCTTTGGGCGTTAATGCAAACGGAACACCCAACCCCAAGCCTTCCTGCTCCCTCGGCCCGAGTACTTTGCTGTACATGCTGCCGCCAGCCGGAGGCACCCTGGTATTGGATGCCACGACAGCCTCCTATACGGTACCCGTTTTATGCGATCACTTTGTGCGGG
>DATJDO010000538.1:0-5208 GCA_035497375.1 Chitinophagaceae bacterium
CCCCAGCTGTATACATTTTGGGCAGACAGCCGTCCGGTCCATGCCAGCAGTAAAAAGAGTGCAAATGCTGTTTTTTTGCGCATAGTGTAAATGTACAGAAAAATTATTTACAGGTTAGGCAAGCGGAATGTCTTCCCGGGAAGGTGTTACCTTAAAGGTAAAAAAGCGCTGGACAACATAGCTGAATACCGCCAGTACAATGATAGTAATGGTCTGGGACGGTGTGGGGAAGATATGCAATACGTTGATCAGGAGCTTTAATAGCCAGTAGTTTAATACAAAGCAGGTGGCCGTAAGCGCTATGTAGCGAAACAGTTGTATCCGGCCACGAAGATTGGATTCCTGGAATACAACATACTTTGACAGGAGGAAGCCGATAGGAATGGTTACAGCGGAAGAAATGATATAGGAGGCAATGGGAGCAGCAATGGGTCCCATATCCGGTAAAGGGATGTCTTGCTTGCGCAGCAGGATATTGAAGCTAAACCAATAAATGAAAATATTCAGCAGCTGGTTGGAGCCATTGCAGGCAAGGTACCGGAACGTCTGCTGATCGATGATCCGCGCAAAGGGCGGATGAAAAAAATCGACAAAACGTAGTATGGTATTGCGTGCTTTGATGCGGTAGAATATTTATAAAAATAAGGTTGCAAATGTAATGTGAAATGGGCAGAGAAAAGTTTGTTGCAAAAAACTAAAAAAAAATTTGGAGAAATGAAATACTTATCTACTTTTGCAATCCCGAAAACAATTCGGTATTAGTTCTTTGCAATACAAATTATAAGCCACTTTAGCTCAGATGGTAGAGCAACTGATTTGTAATCAGTAGGTCGCTGGTTCGATTCCGGCAAGTGGCTCTCTTTAATTTTTGGTTTCCAAATATTATTGAAAAACGGGTAGTTGGCCGAGTGGTTAAAGGCGGCAGACTGTAAATCTGCTCACTTACGTGTACGGAGGTTCGAATCCTTCACTGCCCACTGTTTTTAGTAATCATAATGAATAATCAAAGGTCTTTCAGGCTGTAGTTATTCATTATTGTTTTTTGCGGGAGTAGCTCAGTTGGTAGAGCGACAGCCTTCCAAGCTGTAGGTCGCGGGTTCGAGCCTCGTCTCCCGCTCGTACAAAAGCTGTTGTAGCTCAGCGGTAGAGCACTTCCTTGGTAAGGAAGAGGTCGGCAGTTCAATCCTGCTCAACAGCTCTGCTTCATCATTGAATCTGGAGTTAAACGACTATTAATTTTCAGTGAACAGTGAACAATAGCATTAACGGATTTTTTTAGTCCGATAATTAGTAATAAATTTGCGCTCATTTCAGTGAAATTTTGAGAAAAATTTTGCCGGAAGGAACGCAAATCGACACAAACAACAATTTAAACAATTTTTTAAAAAAAGTAAAATGGCAAAAGAAACCTTCAAGCGGGAGAAACCCCACGTTAACATTGGTACCATCGGTCACGTGGATCATGGTAAAACTACTTTGACTGCAGCGATCAGTACTGTATTAGCAGCAAAAGGTTTGGCTGAGAAAAAAGGATATGATGAGATTGATGCCGCTCCGGAAGAAAAAGAGCGTGGTATCACTATCAATACCGCACACGTTGAATATCAAACATTGAATCGTCACTATGCGCACGTTGACTGTCCAGGTCACGCCGACTACGTGAAAAATATGATTACCGGTGCTGCCCAAATGGACGGCGCTATCCTGGTAGTAGCTTCTACTGATGGTCCTATGCCTCAGACAAGGGAGCACATCCTGCTGGCAAAACAAGTAGGTGTACCTAAGATTGTTGTATTCATGAACAAAGTTGACCTTGTTGATGATGCTGAGATCCTGGAACTGGTAGAAATGGAAATCCGCGAACTGTTGAGCAAAAACGGTTTCGATGGTGACAACACACCAATCATCAAAGGTTCTGCAACTGGCGCATTGGCTGGTGATGCACAATGGGTTGCTGCTATCGACGAACTGATGGACGCAGTAGATGCTTACATTCCATTGCCTCCCCGTCCGGTTGACCAACCGTTCCTGATGTCTGTAGAGGACGTATTTACGATCACTGGTCGTGGTACAGTTGCTACAGGTCGTATCGAGCGCGGTGTGATCAAAGTTGGAGACAACGTTGAGATCGTAGGTTTCAATGAAGATCCTTTGACTTCTACCTGCACAGGTGTTGAGATGTTCAAAAAACTGTTGGATCGTGGTGAAGCCGGTGATAACGCTGGTATCCTGCTGCGTGGTATCGAGAAAAAAGATATCCGTCGTGGTATGGTTATCGTTGCTCCGAAATCTATTACTCCGCACACTGAATTCAAAGGCGAAGTTTACGTTCTGTCAAAAGATGAAGGTGGCCGTCACACGCCGTTCTTCAACAAATACCGTCCTCAATTCTACTTCCGTACTACAGACGTTACCGGCGAATGTATGCTGCCAGAAGGAGTTGAAATGGTAATGCCTGGTGATAACGTGAACATGCACGTTGTACTGATCGCTCCAATCGCGATGGACAAAGGTCTGAAATTCGCGATCCGTGAAGGTGGCCGTACAGTAGGTGCTGGTCAAGTTACTGAAATCATCAAGTAATCTTGGGCCTTCAATAACAATACATTGTAATTAGCTAATTAGCGTAGGCTAATTAGCTAATTACTTCTACGGGCATAGTACAACGGTTAGTATAGAGGTCTCCAAAACCTTTGATCTGGGTTCGAATCCTAGTGCCCGTGCTACAGTTTTTATCAAGCAATTTTTATTAGCTTTACAAAACAAAAAACATTTTTTTATGAGCAAATTTGGTAGCTATATACAGGAAGCCTACGATGAGCTAGTACATAAAGTAACCTGGCCCACCTGGGACGAGTTACAGCAGACTACCGTTATCGTACTGGTGGCGCTCGCCATCACTACGCTGATCATGCTGGGGATGAACGTTGCTTCGGAGAAAGTAATTACGCTGGTATACAACCTTTTAGGCAATTAAAAAATAAGATTGGGCATGAGTGAAGAATTAGTCATCAATCAGGATACCAAATGGTACGTATTGCGCGTAGTCAGCGGTAAGGAGAAGAAACTGAAAGAACATATCGATAAAGAGGTTAAGCTGAGCGGCTGGGGTAAGATTGTATTCCAGGTGCTGTGTCCTGTTGAGAAAATCTTCAAAGTAGTAGGCGGTAAAAAAGCCCTGCGTGAAAAAATCCTGTTCCCCGGTTACCTGATGATCGAAGCAGCGGATGGGAAAATGAACGACGAAATCGTACAGACGATCAAATCTATCAATGGTGTGATCCATTTCCTTGGAAAAGACCAGCCGACTCCCTTACGTAAGAATGAAGTGAATAAGATGTTCGGTAAAATGGACGAAGTGTCCGAAGCCGGTATCAGCTACGCAGATCCTTTTATCGTTGGCGAAACGGTAAAAATCATCGACGGACCATTCAACGACTTCAACGGTACAGTAGAAGAGGTGAACGAAGAGAAGAAAAAACTGAAAGTGACTGTAAAGATCTTTGGTCGCGCCCAACCGGTAGAACTGAACTACGGGCAGGTAGAAAAAGAATCTTAAGTGATATACTATTAAAAATGAAAGGCTTCCAAACGGAAGCCTTTCATTTTTAGAACCAAATTAGATGGATTAGCTGTACCTGATCTTCAGAACGAAGAGATCGGCATAGTTTTGCAGCGCTTTTTTTGCGGCAGCCTTATACTTTTCTTTGGTAGTGGAAATGACCACAGGGTTCATATTAAAGTCTTTGGCAAAAATGTTATCACGGGCGCGCAGCTTTTCCATATTCGGATCTTCTTGTACCGAAGAGGCAAAGGGCACTTCAGAATTGAGATCGCGGAGTAGGGTCATGGTTTCCGAGGCCATTTTTTCATTGTACAGGGTTGAGTAGCCCACATTGCCGGCAATCTTTACATTGGCGCCCACATGGGCATCCATCTTCCATTTCTTTGTTTTGGTGATCTTCGTCATACCGCCGGCCTGGTATTCCGTTCCGCTGCCCGTGGCCACTTCCCCGTCCAGGAAGATGTCGGCAAAGTCCACTGTCAGGTGCAGGAGCGCCAGGGGAGCATCCAGGTCTTTGGCATAGTTGCCGGCCCGCTTCATCTTGCCGAATGCGAAGCCGATGTTCATACCGCCGGTACTGCTGTTTTTCAGCAAGGTATTACCCTTATTGGCATTGAGCTGCCGGTACAGTTGCCCTTTCCGTTTCATCGCGTCGGCATCCTTTGTTACGTCTTTGACATCCTGGCCGTCTTCGGTATAAAACTCATGGCTGCTGATCTGATCCCAGGGTACGGCACTTATTTTACTGTCCGCCAGTTTTTGGACCAGGTAAGAGTAGAAGCCATCGGCCAGCTCCTGGTATTCGTTTTCTGTCATTTCCCCGTCTGTAAGATCAAGGTAAGCGGTAACGGTGCCCGCCACGGCTCCGCCATCCTGTTTGCGCCTGCCGAATGCGCCACGTTCGTTTTCATACACTTCGCGCGTGGTCGCCGTCTTGAAGTAAATAGTTGATTGGGCGATGGCGATACGGTCAAGGTCTTTCAGGATCTTGGCCTTACCAAATGTGCCGCCTCCGGCTACTTTCAGGCTTTCTTCAACGGTTTTTTCATCCTGGGCAAAAGCCATACAGGCAAGCCCCAGGCAGCAGCTTAGTAATAATGCTTTTTTCATAAAATGGTTTTGTGTGTTTTAGTTTTGAAGTACGAAAATATCGGTTCGCCCACACCCTGCAAAGCCTGAAAGCGGCTACAGGACATAAATACGACGAATATCCCATGCCTTAAGCATGGTGGTACCGGGAAGGATTGAAACGATAAATTGCGGCTTTATTCCTTACTTTTGGTGGCGTTTTTATGCCCCTGAAAGACCATTATAAAATATTAGAATTACCTGCATTGGCAGGGGCTACTGATATCAAGCAGGCCTACCGCAGGTTGGTCAGGAAGTACCATCCCGATAAAAATGCGGATGAAAAAACAGTGCACCTGTTTCACGATATACAGGAAGCCTACGAAATACTATCTGACCCGGCAAAGCGGAAGGCTTATGATAATGAGCTGAAGCATGCTGGCCGGTACACAGCCTACCAGAAAGACCAGGTGCACAATGCGGAACAGGTCGTCAAACAGGCAAAGGATTTGTTGCGCTATGTACAAACCATCCAGAACCGCTCCCTGAATTACGATGCGCTCACCGACTTTATA
>DATJDO010000539.1:0-6171 GCA_035497375.1 Chitinophagaceae bacterium
GTTTTTGAAACCCGGAATGACCGTTCCCTGTATATAGGAGCCTCACCGAGGGCTTCTATTGCCCTGCTGAATGTTGCAAAAGCAATAGCATTGATACGGGGCAGAAATTTCGTGATTCCGGAAGATGTGGCTTATGCGGTACTGCCGGTGCTGCGGCACAGGATCAGCCTGACACCGGAACGGGAAATGGAAGGCAGTTCTGCTGATGAGGTATTAAGGGAATTATTGAAAAGGATAGAGGTGCCGAGGTAGGGTAGTTAATGTGATTTAGGATTTGTGATTTGAGATTTTTGATTGTAGTGCATTATCATCAAAGTTTCCTGTCCTCCCGACGACAGGAGGGATCTATATACAAACCCATACTAGTAAAGGCAGAGGTCCTACCAAGCACCTTCAGACCAAGGTATAGATTCTTCGCTTCTCTTCGTTCCGTTCAGAATGACAGCATCGTTGATGAAATGCCCACGGCAACTATTTAAGTGTCCTCCCGACGATAGGAGGGATCTATACATTAGTCCTCCAGGATTTTCTTCCCTGAAAAAAATAGATAGCGATATAACTACACCAGTACTTCGATCTGGTAGTTTCTGCTGCGGAAAAATTCGAGTATGCCTTCGCTGGCAATGCTGCCTGCAGTGGCTACTTTCAATATACGGTCGCAGTCTTCCAGGTCGAAGCTGAGGATATAATCAGGAAACAATGATTGAAGCACTGTAATAGCGTCCTGTGCCCTGTGCGGGCAATCCATATTGGTTTTGAATACTTCTACGGTCATAAAGCATCCATTTCTTTTACCAGTCCTTTAATAATACGGTTCAGTTCTTTTTCTTTTGCGCGTATATCATCTATAGAGTTGAAATACATCATACGCCTGTCCTTATAGTCTCCTTCAAGCAAGGGGGATTTATCCTTTACGATCGCTATGTGGTGAAAGACCAGGTGCACCCTGCTCCGGTTGCGGTGGTTGAAGGTCACCAGGTCTTCTTTGTAGTAATAGCTGGGCGCATTCCATTTGATGCGCTCAGCTATTTTAGGGCTAGCGTTTTTGATCAAATTCCGTACCGTATTGATCTCGTCCTTCAGCGGATGCTCCAGGGCGAGCATATACGCTTCCGTTTTTTCGGCATCGGACAGTTTCGGTTTCATCAGCGTTGCTCCAGGATCGTTTTGATGTTGTGTAAATTCTTTTTCTGGGTTTCTTCGATCATTTTACGGCCTATGAAATAAGACATCAGGTTCATAGGGTATTTCGCATGTTCGTAAAACTCTGCAGTGATTTCTGTCTGGTTGTCTGACACTGCTTTGAAGATGTTAGCTGCTTTGGCATGGCCTTCAAAAGGACGGATAAAATCCAGGTTGACATCCATCCTGTTTTCGCTAAGGGCAATGATCTGCTGCTGGCCTTCGCCTACATTATCCTCTTTACTGTTCCACTTTTGGATAGCTCCTACTGTACCGTCGGTACCGATGATCTGCGGGTGCAGGTTCGGGTCCGCTTTTACCCATTCACTATACTGTTCCTGGTTGGCCAATATTGTCACGTAAGCCATTACTTCAGCTTTGGGCCGGTTGATGGTCTCCGACACACTGACGGTGTACTGCTTTGGTGTAAACAATGCTACGATGAGCAGTAACGCAATGAGGCCTATAATGCCTAAGAGTATACCTTTTACAATTTTCATACAATTTAAATTTTAGGTTAAAGTGTAAAGTTAGGCGTCCAGCAGCGTTTGTATATCAAATTTCTTCATTTTCATAAAGGCCTGCACGACCCTTGGGCTTTTTTCAGGATCGCTCATCAGTTTGCCTAATATTTCGGGTACAATCTGCCAGGAAAAACCGTATTTATCTTTGAGCCAGCCGCACATGCTTTCCTGGCCACCGTCAGCTGTCAGTTTTTCCCAGAAGTAATCGATTTCCTGCTGGTCTTTGCATTCAACGACGTAAGAAACGGCTTCGGTAAAGGAGAATTGAGGTCCTCCGTTCAGGCCCATAAACTGTACACCATCCAATTCAAAGCGCACCACCATTGGGTTTTCCTCCGTGATCCGGGAATTTTTAAAAATGCTGCAGTAAAACTCAGCGGCTTCTTTGGCCTTGCCGTCAAACCAGAGGCAAGGATATATTGTATTGCTCATAATGCTTGTTTTTTATGTAGTCTGCCTGTTTGCCCGCTGGAAATGGAGTGCTTTCAGGCAGACTACATGGTTTAGAATGATCTATTGTTTGGAAAGTACATATTGCTTGAAATTATCCAGGATAGCCTGCCAGCCCATGCACTGCATGTCCAGGCTGTTCTGGTTTTCCGGCTCAAAAGATTCTGTAATCTGCGTCTGCCCGTCGGATTCGCTGAAGCTGATCTTTACTTTACGGCCGTCGCCCAGGGTATAAGCCAATTGCTTTTCGGGGACAATATCTGTGTATTCACCGCCGAAATCGAAGGAGAAGCTGCCGTCTTTTGCGGCCATCGTGTAGGAAAAGCGTCCGCCCACTTCCAGGTTATTTTCTGCTTTTGGCGTATGCCAGTCCGGCGAGGCACTGTTCCATTGCTGCACGTCGGCGGCATTGTTCCAGAGTTGCCACACCAGCTGTACCGGGGCTTCGACAGTGGCTTCTATGGTGATGTACAGGTTTTCAGCCATTTCTTTGATGAGCTTCAATCCTTCATCGAAAGCATTGGTAAATTGCTCATTTTCATTACCGTCGCTTTTCAGTTCGACAGACAGGGTGGTGATGCCGTCCTTTTCGCTGAGGCTGTAGTTCTCCTGTGCACCAGCCCAGCTTGCCTTCGGGTCTGCGGGCAATTCCTGGAAATTCCGCACTTCGCCCCGGTGGGTAAAGTACATTTTTTCGAAAGGCTTATTGATGTTGATGTCGCTGTACATGCCGCTGCCGTCGGGGCCGAGGAAGTGAATGCGTCCGCCCTCATGCCAGTCTGTTTTATAATGACTGCCGGGCATGAAAGGTTTGGTCCAGGTGCGGTAATGATAGTCGTCCCACAACACGAACCATACGCGTTCCGGGGTAGTATTGATGTCGATCTTAAAATGTAGTGTGCTCATATTTTTGTTTTTATTTTTTTTCACAGCAATTAAACATCCATTGTACCCCGAACTTATCGGTACAGGATCCGAAATAATCGCCCCAGAACATATCCTCCAAATTCATAGTGATCTGCCCACCCGCAGACAGGGCGTCAAACAGTTTTTTGGTTTCTGCACGGGTGTCGGGTTGCAGGTTGATGTACGAATTATTGCCAAAGTTCATGGTGAAACCCATAGACTCAGGCGCGTCGGTGCCCATCAGGGAGTGCACACCCAGAATCTTCAGCTCTACATGCATGACGAGGTTTTTATCTTCTTCAGACAGTGGGGGCTGTCCTTCCATAGGAGGAATGTCGCCCATACGCATGATGCCATTGCCGAAAAATTCACCGCCGAACACGGATTTGTAAAAATTGAACGCCTCTTCAGTATTGCGGGCGAAATTGAGATAAGTGCTTACTGATGCCATTGTGTTTTGTTTTATTAAGAGTGAGAAATTAATTTTTAAGCTTGCAGGCGTACCATGCAGTGTACAGACTCCCGGGTGATATACCATTCCACACAGTAGCCCTGCGGATCAATGCCGGGGACTGCAATAAGCTGCTGGAAGGCTTCTCCGATGGCTGCCGTATGTTGCATATAATTGTGTACGGTTATCATATTGTAGTGCCCTGCCGGGATAAGGATTTCTTTCAAACCTTTATCCGATAATTCGCCCGGGATCAGTTCTGCAGCGGCGGCATGGTATTCAATGGTTCCATTTTCCGGCCGGGACAGGCCAAAATACCGGCGCTCCACAGAAAAAGGCAGCAATGTATGTAGTTGCTGGTGTGCAGCCAGCACACCGTCAGGAAAGGATGAGGCCGTGATGCAATACACTTTGATGTCTTCGGGGAGCAAGTACCGTTCCATAATACTGTGTTTTTTCTAATGCAAACGTACGCTGATTCAGAAAAAGAAATATTGTGTAAAAGCGACATTTCGCATGGTTGTTTACGACATTGTTTGTCGATATTTGTAGTGTATGAAACACATCTCCATCCTGGTGCCTTTCGGCCATACCAGTCTACCCAATATCGACGGCTCGCAACAGATCCTTTCGGAAGCGAACAGCTTTGCGCGCCGCATGGGCGCGGAGCCTTTGTTTTCGATACAACTGGTCGGCCTGGATAAGGCCATACCCCAGCGTAACGGCCTGTTTACCATACAACCGGATAAAGTCATCGGCGACATCCGGAAAACGGACCTGATCATCATCCCGGCCATGCACGGCGACCTGCTGGAGGGTATGGAGCAGAACAAGGCTTTTATCCCCTGGATACTGCAACAACGTGCCGCTGGTGCAGAAATAGCCAGTTTGTGTATCGGTGCTTTTTTCCTGGCCGCAACAGGCCTGTTGGACGGCAGGCAGTGTGCCACGCACTGGGTGATGGCGGCACAGTTTCGCCAGATGTATCCCCAGGTAAACCTGGTAGACGATAAGATCATGACGGATGATGACGGAATTTATACCAGTGGGGGGGCCTACTCCTTCCTGAACTTGTTAGTGTACCTGATTGAAAAATATGGTGGCAGGGAGCTGGCAATCGCTGTTTCTAAAGCTTTTATGATCGATATCGACCGCAACAGCCAGTCGCCCTTTATCATGTTCAACGGACAAAAGGAACACGAAGATGAAGAGATCAGGAAAGCACAGGAGTATATCGAGCAGCATTATGAGCATAAAATATCGGTTGACCAGCTGGCAGTTATGTTTTCTGTAGGCCGCAGGAGTTTCGAGCGCCGTTTCAAAAAGGCCACCTCCAACACGGTAGGCGAATACCTGCAACGCGTGAAAGTGGAAGCGGCGAAGAAGCAGCTGGAGATGGCGCGTAAGAATGTCAGCGAGGTGATGTACGAAGTAGGGTATAATGACACCAAGGCTTTCCGCGATGTGTTCCGCAAGATCACGGGACTTTCGCCCGTGGAATACCGCAATAAATACAACCGGGTCGCTAGCTAAGCTTGCTGCAACATAGTCCTGAATGTAAGGTTGATGCGAGGGCTATGTACTTTTGTCGTCGGCGGCAGGCGATGTAGCCAGTGTGTCTGTGTGCTGCCGGCCATAATGAGCAGGCTGCCATGCTCCAGGGTCAGGCTGATCGTCTCTTTACTTTGTTTGTGCCGGAAGGCAAATTTTCTTTCTGCCCCGAAGCTCAGGGACGCGATGGTGGTGTCTTTACCCAATGATTTTTCGTCGTCACTATGCCAGGCCATACCTTCAGACCCGTTGTGGTACAGGTTCAACAGGCAGGAATTGAAGGCGGTACCGGTCAGTTGCTCCACGCGTTCCTTCAGTTCCAGTAATTCCTTTGTCCAGGGCAGGGCCTCCTTCGTTGCATTGGAGTAGGTGTAAGAAAACCTACTGTCCCCATACCAGGCTACTTTTCTCTTGGTGATGAAATGTTTGCCAAAGATGCGGGCTTCATCATTTTTCCATTCGATATCCGTACTGAGTTGTTTGAAATACTGCTCGGTTTCCTCTGCGTCCATAATCTTACCGAAGTACTGAACCCGGCCTTCGTAGGGGAGCAGGTTGTGTTGGGGATCGTCGTTAAATAGTTTCATGGGCATAGTTTTTCGCTGCTTCCCAACCTATAAGCGCACTTTTGCGCTCCGGTCCCCACATATAGCCTCCGAATACACCGCTGGAGCGGATCACCCGGTGGCAGGGAATGATAAAGGCGATCGGGTTGCTGCCTATGGCTGTACCTACGGCGCGCGCGGCATTCGGCTGGTCGATCTCCTGGGCAATATCTCCGTAGGTACACAGGCTACCCATGGGTATTTTCAACAGGGCTTCCCATACTTTCAATTGGAAAGCGGTGCCGCGCAGATGCAACCGAAGCTGATCTGAGCCGGGCTGTGTGAAGAAGGCCAGAGCCTGTTCCTGCATGGAATGTGGCCTGTTCAGCAGCTGTGCTTTAGGAAAATGAGCCTTCAGATTGGCCAGAGCCTGTTCCTGTTCTTCAGCAAAGGCCATATAGCAAATCCCTTTTTCCGTATTGGCCAGCAGCAGCAGGCCAAATGGGCTATCGGCAAAATGATAGCTGATGGTCAGCTCTGCTCCGCCGTTCTTGTATTCGCC
>DATJDO010000540.1:0-7207 GCA_035497375.1 Chitinophagaceae bacterium
ATTACAGGTATAGAATAGGATACTGCGTGTGTAAGTAAATTTATAGTTACTACTTTGCGTGACAAACTGAAAGCAGTGGAACGAGATTTCGAACAATTTGTAGATAGGTACGGATGGTTGATTAGTATTGTTGTTGCTTTAATTGGACTGTTTGTAATAGTGTATCTTCTGCGCCATAACGGCCATGTGATCATTTGAGAGTATAAAGTATCCCCAAACAAAAAAAACCGCACTCTAAGAGAACATGGGGGTACTTTCACCATACCAAACAAAAGGCAGTTTCTACTCTGCTATGTAAAGGTGGTCTTTAAGGACGCTAAACTCTGTAATACATTACATGAAATTCGTTCAACTACACACCTCAGAAATTTAGCAAGTATTTTTAGAAAATAATCTACATTTACATTATGACCTATTTAGTATTTGTTTTAATCATTTCACTGGTATTAATCGAAGTCATCTATCTTAAAAGGTTTAAAAAGTATTAATCTTTTATTTAAATACACCGGTATAGCCATAAGGAATACAACTATAAGCCTTTTGCCCAAGATGGGCTGTTAATAAGCAATTCAATTTTCTATTTTCCTCAAGCCTGTTAAGCCTTGCCTCATTTATTTTTTTTCTTACGTTTAAATCTTCGTATCGCACACCTTTAACCACTTCATTTGGTGTCAATGTTTTTAAAACGGGTAAAGGTAGATTATTGAAGTAATCAAGCATTGTAGGGAGGTCTTCGCACAAACTTTCATAAGATTTTATTTTAAACTTTTTAAGGACGACCCTCTTAAATTTTTTGTTCCAAGCTTCAATCATATTGTTGCTTTTGCGAGTGCTATAATTAGCTACTATCTTTTTTATTTTTGCTTTACCGAATTGAATAAGGTCATTTACATAACCGTGATTTTCTGGTCCATCGTCACAATACAACTCGAAAGGTGTATCTACTAAATCAAACTTAGCTATTACGTTTTCTAAGTTCTTTGCTACCATTATTGATTTGCTGGAATACGCAACTATAGCACCTAAAACATTTCTTGAATAATTGTCCATTATGAAGTGTATATATACACGCTCGCCGTTTAAACATCTTACCATTGTACTGTCCATGTGTAGGATTTCGAAAACTTTGGTAGCAATTATTTTCTTCAATTTCACATGCTCCTCTTCTGCATCTTTTCGTGGAGCGACCCCTCTGATTTGCCTTACATATTTAGAGAACGTATGCCTTGAAATGAATAATCCATTACGCTGTGCTTCTGACCACAAGTGATTGACAGGTAAGTTTTGATAGTTTGGATCGTTTACATACTTTTTAATTTGCTGTTGTTCATATAGGCTAAGCTGACAGGGGCACAGTCTCATGCAAGATTTTGAAACTGAAACATTGCACTTACCCGCAACGCTTAATCTGAAAAATTTCTGATCGGAAATTCTAAGTCGTTCATTAATCATTTCCGGTGATAAAAAGTTTGCAGCATTTTTAAATGCTGATATCACTCTCTCCTTTGAATTATTGATTATTTGATCCCTTTGGCCTGTACTATCAATTAGATCATTCAAGCAATCAATAAGGACAAGAAGTCCTTCTGTTGAATACAAGTCTTGTTTCATTCTATGAATTTGCTGGAAATTCAAAATTAAATATATAATTCAATTAAAATTAAATAAGATTATAAGATATACCCATCCTTCCTCAGGTAATCCTTCAAAATCGACAAAGATGGATATGGGTGTCTTTTTTATTTCAGGAGGACAAATAACAAATGTTTTTTGTTCGGTAATGGCTCTTGCTTTTAATTCCCACAGATAATTTGAAGAATCTTGTGGATGACTGCGTCTGCGCCGAGGCCGAAGCAGATATGACAGTTGAATAATGGAGTAAACACCACGTTTATTGAATTTGAGAATAACTTTTGGAGGCATTCCAGTCAACAGACTAATACAGTCACTCTCTTTCAATTTACGATAACACCAATTATGAAACTTATATTCAGGGCAATGCTCATTTCGGTAAAATAGTGGTGAACTCTCCAGAGAAATAATCTCCTTTGTTTCATTAAACAGTTTACTACTTAAAAACACAGTCAAATGAAAAAGCGAATAAGCTGCCTGTTACTATTGCTATATGCTGTCACACATTCACTGTAAATGCGCGGTTTGTCAAAACCTTTAAACATTTTTTCGACGATAATTTTACAAGCTTCTCGCCACGAGATATTATCAATGAGGACAATACTACTTTGTATATATGCTATAGTAGCGATTTCCTTGTAATGCGGAGATTGGACTTTAGCGGTACTATACTCCTGGAGGAAGTACATAAAATGCATGATTAGCACAAAAGAGGCATATTCAAATTACCGGATTACCCATTTCTCAATAACAAAAACGGTTAGATTAAAGAACCGTTAGATTATAAAGCGATTTCTTCTCAACACTTAATCTGACCAGTTTGATTGAATTCAATGTGGTTTAATAAACGTAAAAAAACGGTCAAGAGTTCGAACAAACTCCCATCCACGCTACACCGCAAAGGACAATCAGTATGCTGGTTGTCCTTTTTTCTTTTGCGAAGTGTGCAGAGAGTACCCCGATCAGCATGGGTTCTGGCATTCCTTTCCAATGCGCATAGACATATATATCAAATTTATTTTGTGCCATTTTTATTGCAACAAATCAAGGTCTTGTAATTTTCTTCCAAAATCGTCATCAGCAGCTAGTTTCAATACGTCTGCCTGCAAGCCCAGCACCCTCAGTACATTAAAATAAGCGCCAAAAGTTACGCTTGCATCCCCCTTTTCAACCAGGTACAATGTAGACCGGGCAATATTTGCCCGTTCCGCAACCTGGATAGTGGTCAGTTTACGCCGTTTCCGGGCCAGTTTTATTTGTTCCCCCACTTGTGCCAGCAGTTGGTCATACCGGGGAAATATGACTTGCTTTTTTTTATTCATTCCTTCAAAATGATTGTTATTTCATACAAAAACACACTAATTGTTTGAAATAACGATCAATTTAACTTGACAGTTTCAAAAATGGAGTAAAAGAAAAAGTCATCCTTCTTAAATGGCCAATATGATGAATAAGCGTTTCTGCATTCAGTACATTTTTACCTTTACTTTACTGTTCTTCTCCCCACCTTAACAATTATTTCTGCCTGATGATGAGCCGTTCTGCGAAATTTCCATTTGCTTTGCGGTAATGAGTTTGCGCTTCTTATTTTCCTTATTGGCTCTCTTTTTCCTGAGCGGCATTCAGCAACAGCTGAGTGGCCATGCCGTAAGCGTTGCGCAGCCTGTAAAAATCTATTCGACGCGTGCTGAAACTGGGGTGACCTCCTCTACGCTGGAAAAGGCAGAGCTGTTGAAGCATCCTGCACTGACCACACAGGTACGCAGCAGGAGTACGCCAAACGCCCCGGAACGGCTCCTTCCCGATGTGTTGTTCTTCAGCCCTGCTTTTGTGTTCGCTGACGTAGTGTCACCACTTAAGGACAGGTCTGCTTCCTCTGCTACCGCGCTGTTCTGCTTCCTGCAAAGCCTGTTGTACCCCAAGCACTCCTTCTGGTAGGCATTTCCTGAACTGAATGCCTTTCCAATGGCCTGCACATCAGCTGCGGGCTCATCCATCATTCCGGGAATCCCGTTTCCCCGGATTATTCTTTTTACATCTTAACTCATAATCATGATTCTAATTGTCGTGATGCTGCTGGGCAGCATCGCATTGATTGTTTTTGCGCTTGTGTACAAGGCAAAGAAAAACACGAAGAAACAACGCCTCCGCTTCGAGGAACACCTGGCCCGTACTGCAGCCCAACACCATTTAAGCTGGACGACAACAGAGATCAGCAGGCCGCGAGCCCTGGCCTGGAGTGCAGACAAAAAAATCCTGTTCTTCATGGATTTCCCCGATGAGCGGGGGCGGCATCATGTGATCGACATGAACCATGTAGCCCATTGCCGCTTGTCGGAAGAATGGAGTACCGCCGAGTTTGTGAAAGGCAAAAAAGCAGAACGGCACGTTACCGGCCTCAATCTTGTCCTTTTTATGCAAGACAAAAACACGATTGAACTGCCCCTGTACCGTGAAGCCGAGGATGGCGTACTGGAAAGGGCAAGACTCAGCGACAAAGCGGCCTTCTGGTTGCAGCTGATCCAGCCTGAATTGAAAAACAATTAAAAAATAACCTATGAAACACCAAAGCGTTTATCAGAACAACAATACCCAGCCGGTCATTGTTTCAGAAGCAGATTATACCCTGTTACACAAACTGTTGGGAAACTCTGCACAGTCTGCAAATGATTTTTCTCTTTTGCATGAACTCAACAGGGCAATTGTCGTCAAAAAGGAGGCCTTTCCGCCTCATGCCATAGGCATCAATTCAACAGTGTGCATCCTTGACCTGGAGCTCCAAACCGAAAAAACATTTACGCTCGTGATGCCGGTGCGGGCAGACATCAGTAAGGGCCTGGTGTCCGTACTCAGCCCTATGGGCACAGCATTGATCGGCTTCCGGGAAGGCGAGTCCGTTTCCTGGCAGATGCCGGGTGGTTTAAAACATTTCCGGATCCTGAGGGTGAACAATGATGCGTCGTGCTGAAACGGGATGCCGGCAAGTTGATATCCCGGCTTCAGCAAGTCTCCAACAATAGGAAAGAGAGCAGCTTGCTGCTTGTCTTTCCTATTCCTTTACAGGACTGCCCTGTGGATACAAAAGGCATTTCCTGATAGCAGCCGTACACTTTCTCCTGGCATCACGGTAGTACCCCTTGTATCTAAACCTATTAAAATATCATTAAAACCACTTAATAATACACTATTATGAAAAAAATTCGGTTTATTTGCATTGTTAATACGCCAGAAGTATACCCACAACTTCGGCATTATTAGTCACTCCACCCACCCTTAAAACTATGCCTTCAATTGACATCAAAGCCATCAGGGAACACCTGAAGTACAACCTCGTGGAATTTGCAGAAATGATCTGTATTCCTGCCGCTACCCTTTCAGGAATGGAAAGAGGATCCCTCCAACCCAGGAGAAAAGTCGTCGACAACATCGTTGCCCGCTTCCCCGAAATCGACGTAGAAGAGTTTACCAAACAGAAAAAAAGCGCTGCTCATCCGGGAAGTCATTCCGGTATAGAAGCTGTGCTGGAAATGTACCGGGTAAAGGACAAGGAATTAGCTGAAAGCAAGGAAGAAGTTGCCAGGCTGCTCCGGGAGATCATCGGCCTGAAAGACCAGTTACTGCTGTACCAACGCCATTCGAAGAGCGACAGTAATGCCCCCTCCAAATTGCTGGTACAGAATTAAGGAGCATCCAGGGTTTAAAAATAGCTGGCAATACCGATCTGCAGGCCTGCGGTGCGGCTGGGCGGGTTGCCCAGCAGGTCTTTCGTGCGGCTATACCGGTAATTGAGCCGGATGACGGTCTGTGGCCCCGGCCTCCAGCTGATGGCCGGCACGATAGCTTTGTATTCATCGCCGATCGGGTCTCCTGTTTCGCGGAAGCGATCCATATTCCAGTCCACGTATTCCAGGCGGCAGGCCAGGTTCAGCACCGAATTTTCATACCCGAGCATTTTGCCGCGCCATAAAGGCTGTACAATATCGAGAAAACCACCCTGTTGGCGGCCTCCGTATTGCTGGGAATAAGTAGCGGGAACATCGACCATCACCCAGGCCCATTCCGCGTTAAGCACGGTACCCAGACGCCCCAGGACAGTATTTCCATCCACAGCCACAACATCTGCCCGACGGCGCTGATCCAGCACCAGCCCATCATCCTGGAATTTGTTGTACACACCCCCCATGTAGGAAAGTCCCAACTCTCCTACCCGCTGGTGTTTTCCGGCTATTTTAGCCGTGAGCAAGGGAACCCCGTTGTAACTTTCTTCAAAACGGTTGGGGTCACCTTTGGCTGCAGGCAGAAAGGTTTTACCATTCGTGTTGTTGGTGATGCGGTCATTCCATCCGTTCGTCAGGTAGGCTTCATAGGCCATTACCCAATCGCCGGAATATTGTTTACCATACACACCAAAACCGACATTGCTCCAGGTGGCCGGCAACATTTGTGTGGCAGACACCGGGCGGTCCACGAACTCCCATTTGGGACCATCGTGATTTTGATTAAAAGCTCCGATCGGGTTCATCACGATACCGGCCCGTACGTTCAGTAAAGGATTAAACTCAAAATCAACGGCGGCAAACTCGATATTGATCTCTTTGGTACCATCTTCAAATTCGATCTCGGACAGGAATTTCACTCTTTTTGAAATAGTAGACGCCACAAACAGTGTCAACCGGCGCATCTGGAACTGGTTGCCTTCAGTGACACCATCGGTACCCAGGTGTTGCCAGTTGGCCTCTGCATAACCACCCAGGGAAACGGGCAGTTTACCATAGCTCAGGAAGGGCCTGTTGTACACGGCGTCCATATTCATTACCTGCGCAGGTGTTTGCGGTACAGTGCGGCGCAGCAGGCTGCTGTCGATCTGTGCCCGGGCACTGCCGCCCGTAAGGAGTAACAGTGCGGAAAGTAAATATTTGCTCATGATTGTTTTCTTAGGTCAATGAATAATTCGTCTGCACCCACGGTGACAGGAAAGCGGCGTAAGGCATCGCTGGCAGGACCTTGCTGCGCTATGCCTGTACGATCAAATTCGCTGCCATGAGCCGGGCAGGTCAGGCGGTCGCCTGCTACCTGCAATTCTGCTCCCTGGTGCGAACAGCGCATATAAAGGGCTGTATATTCCTTTTCGTTGAGGCGGTACACGCAAACCGGGTATTGCAGTGCATCATTGCGCACCACGAGATAGGCATGGTAACGGAGCTCGGGTGTCTTACTGCTGATAAAATCTTTGAGCGGTACGGTAAGGCCGTTTTCGGTCAGGGTACCGCTGCTCTGCTTCATCGTTTTGCACGAAGACAGCAAAGCGGCGCCTGAGGCGATGCCTATGCAGGCCACGCAGGTGTCTTTCAGGAAGGTTCTTCTGTTCATATGTTTTAAAGGCTTTCGAGGAATCGGATCAGTTTGCTTTTGTCATCGGCACTCAGTGCCTGGTAGCGGCTGCGCACACCGGCCGCTTCTCCCCCATGGAGCTGGATAGCCCGCTCTATGCTGCTTGCACGGCCATCATGCATCAGGAAATACTGCCCTCCCTGCGAATTTTTAGACAAGCCCAGCCCCCAGAGTGCAGGCGTAC
>DATJDO010000541.1:0-5654 GCA_035497375.1 Chitinophagaceae bacterium
GGGCATAGATAAAGAGTACTTTCGTCTTTTTCGTGAGGGCTACCTGCTCTTTGAGATCAGCATCGATCGTTGCCGTAATAGCCGGTACGGCATCACTTTTACCCAGGCTGTCCGCTACTGCCTGGATCAGGCTCTTTGTGCCGTCTACAGAGGACTCCAGTGCATACAGCAGTACCCGGATGTTTGCTGCTTTGAGTTGGTCTACCAGTTCAGGTTTTACATTTTCTGCGACACCGACTACCATAGTGGGTGCCAGAGCGATGATCGCTTCAGCAGACATGTTCCTGTTGTGGCCTACTTTAGGCAACTGGTGCATGGCTTCCGGATATGTGCTGGTCACATCCACTCCAACGATCTGGTCTTGCAGGCCCAAAGCGCACAGGATTTCGGTAGTCGTACCGCTGATCGAAACGATTTTTTCTTTTTTTACTTCCGCTGTTTTTGCTTGCTCTTCAGCAGCTTTCTGTGTATTTCCGCCGCAGGAGCTGATCAGAATCGGCAGTACGGCACATAGAATTTTTATAATTGATTTCATAAAATTTGTAGTCTTCTTTTAAATTAAAATGAACACAAGCCGCCGAAGCATGCTTGTGTTCTTGTTGTTTCACCTTTCCGGAGTAACAGTTTATTGAACGATGAGCCTTTGTTGTGTCAGTTCATTATCTGCCACCACGCTTACGATGTATACACCGGAAGCCATGTTTGTATTCAGTGCCTGTGCATGCAAACCCGCAGTTTTTTCCAGCTCCTGTGTTACGACTACGCGGCCGGTCATGTCATATACATTTACTACCGCGTTGTTTACAGCGTGTTCGAAGTTGTATACTACGTTTACATTCTGACCATTTACTGAAGGGTTTGGAGCGATGGCCAGTGTAGTGCTTGATTTTGTTTTGTCGCCAATAGAGGAAGTAGGCAGTTTTTCTTTTGAGAAAATCATTCCACCTGCAGCAGAACCTGTAAATCCTGTAAAGATCACTTTCCAGATATCACCCACATTTGATTTAACGAAGTAGATGGCAGAATCGTTGATTTTGTAGGCCGTTCCGTCGAAAGCTTTCCAGTTGTAGCCTATACCATTGATGTTGCGGCTAAAGGTGTGTGCACCGTAGCTAACATATGTTGGTCTTACAGAGGGGTTAACAATCGCCTTCGCAATTTCCACTGTATCGTTAGCCAATACACCGGTAACAGTATATCCTGGTATCGGCATATAGTCTTCTGTAGAATATTGTCCGAATACCAGATCCCATTTATCCAGGGTCGGCTCGCGGTCAACAGCGGCTTTGGTTTCCAGGTTGAAGTACGCGTATTTTTTGCCAGGGTAAGTAGCTTTTGCCAGCGTAGAGCTTGTCTCATCGCTACCATCCAGGTTAGCATAAGTAAAGTTATACGTACCACCGGTGAACAGGTCGATTTTCAGCTTTTTGAAGTTACCGGCCTGTGTTTTAATGATATACAAAGAGTCGCCTTTGATTTTATGGTCGCCGTCTTTGTTATAGAAGCCCCAGCCATAGTCAGCAGTCGTGGTACCGCCCGGTGCGGCATAGCGACCCAAAGCACCGGTCCAGCTGATTTCACTATTGTAAAGAGCAGGCCATGTGCTTAAGCCGTTTGTATCGATAGTTCCCCATGCGATGATATCACCTTTTGGATACGCCCAAATGGCTCCGCCAGAGGTTTTACCCGTATGATTGACCAGGATGTCCAGGTTAATACCTCCTTGGATGCGGAAACCCAGATCCCAGTTGTTCTTAGGGCTGGAGCCTTGCTCATCGTTTGCAAGACTGTACCAAACCTGGTTAGCATAGCTTGCTCCTGTATATACAGTGTCCAGTTTTGCCGTTTGTGCTTTTACTGTACATGCCGCAGCTGTCAGTGTAGCAATAAGTAATTGTTTTTTCATTAATTTGTGTATTATAGATTTGTAAAAATCTTTACAGATCAACACGTCATAGATGGTGGCCAGCTCCGATAGGGTTCAGATATAGCCTTTCTTGCTCCCAGCCGTACCTTCCTTACCGGAAGTTGGCCACCATTCTGATATTCGGTGTACCAAGGCACACCGGCATGCTGAAATGTTGTTCAGTCTGTATATTGGGGGGAGCAAGTAATAATTGGATGCAAAGGAACGGCCGCGAGCTGACTTCTGTTTTTAAAATCGGAAAAACAAGTTCCTAAATCGGGAAAATGAACGCTAACCCAGCCCTCCCGGGAAAGGAAGCACATCACCAACAGGCTGATTGCCAACACAAAATCGGAAAAACAAATTCCTGAATCGGGAAAATGACGCTGACTGTATGCTGCACCGCATAAGCAATGAACCTACCCCGAACCCTAGCGGGCGGGGAAAAGTCCTGACACTGATCATGATATCATTGCTACATACAGGCCTACGGATGCGCGTCGGCTGATCATCAACAAGAAGCCGGGTGTAACAAACGCGAAACGGAGTGTATCAGCTACCTAAAACAAAAGAGGAGCCTTTTGTAAGGCTCCTCTTCTATCCGTCCGGAAATAATTTTTAGCGTAAGATCAGTTGCTGTACAGCACTTCCTTCCGCAGTCGTCAGGCGGACCAGGTAGGTGCCGGCCGGCAAGCCTTCAACAGGCAAGCTTTGCCTGTAAAATCCCGCTGCGCTTTGTAGCGGAATGGTCCGGAGCGTTCTGCCCGTCAGGTCCGAAACAGATATGAATGCGTCGTCGCCCGCAGGTTGATCCAGGTTATAGACCATTTCAGCCCCATTGCTCGCAGGGTTAGGCACAACGGAAAAAGTTGCTGTATTTTTTTGACCGGGCCGGACAGAAGCCGTTACCAGCATTTGTTTTGTAAAGGTAGAAGTGGCTTTATCGATCAGGCCGCTGGTCCAGCCTGTAAAAACGAGCTTCCATACTTCGCCGCTTTTTCTGCGTATAAAGTAGACGAACGAATCGTTCAGGACGTGTGTGGACGATTTCCAGTTATAACCGATCCCGTTAATCTCCGGGTTCAATACATGCGCCCCGAATTCTTTGTACGTTGCCCTGGCTGCAGGTGCTACTGCAGCTTTGGCCACACTTACCCCTTCATTGACCAGCACCCCATTGACAAGAAAGCCTGGTGCCGTAGCAATAAAATCTGCGGTGGCATACTGGCCGAACACCATATCCCAGTTGGCGGCAGGTGGTTCACGGTCTGCTTCGGTTTTAGTAGAAAGGTTGAAATAAATAAAGTTCTTACTGGCATAGCTGGCAATGTTTACACTGGAACTGGCGGCGTCAGAGCCGTCGATATTAGCATAAGTAAATTTATATAAGCTGCCTGCGAGCTGATCAATGAGCAGTTTTTTATAGGCTCCGGATTGAGTACGGATAATGTAAATAGAGTCTCCAACAATATAATAAGTGCCTGCATCTTTGATGCCCCAGCCAAAATCGTATTTGTTGGTAGGGTCGATATACCGACCCATCGCTCCTTTCCACTGCGTTTCCATATTATACAGGGAAGGCCATGTACTGAGGCCGGTAGTATCTACCGATGTCCAATTGGCCCGGGCCCCTTTCGGGTAAATCCAGAAATTCCTGGTGATGTTGCTCCCCCCGGTATGGTTGACCATGATTGTTGGCTGATCCGGCCGGTTGGCCCGGAAGGCGATGTCCCAGTTGTTCCGGGCCTGTGTTCCCTGCTCATCGTCGCTAAGGCTGTACCATACCTGGTTCATATAATCTTTGCCCATGCTTACAGAGTCTGTTATTACGCTCTGAGCAAAGGTGCTCAGGGTAGACAGAACAAATAGCGCAGGAAACAGGATTTTTTTCATGATATATAGGGGCATCCCGTACCCGGGACTGTAAAAAGGTTTTTCAGACTGCAAAATAACAAGAAACTGCCGCATCAGATCAAATATTATACTATTTTAATTTCTCACCCATACGGGCCAGCTGAGGCGTCGCTCCCGAGGTCATTGGTAAAATTTGTAAAAAAGTCCTCCAAAAAAACATTTGCCTTCGTTACAATGCTTATTTTTTTGCAACTTTGCAAGGATTAAAATTTATACTTCAAAATAGCCACTATTGGGCATTAAATATATTTATGGGTTTATTTAGTTTTCTGACGCAGGAGATCGCCATTGATTTGGGTACAGCAAATACACTAATCATTCATAATGACCAGGTTGTAGTAGACGAACCGTCTATCGTTGCAAAAGACAGAACGACGAACAAAATCGTCGCGGTGGGTAAAAAAGCGATGATGATGCACGAAAAAACCCATGAAAATCTCAAGACCATACGCCCGCTGAAAGACGGTGTGATCGCGGATTTCGATGCGGCGGAAAGCATGCTGCGCGAGTTTATCCGTATGGTTTATCCTAAAAAACCATTATTTCCCCCCAGCTGGAGAATGGTGATCTGTATCCCATCCAGTATTACAGAGGTAGAAAAACGTGCCGTGCACGATTCTGCTGAGCGGGCGGGCGCCAAAGAAGTCTATATGATCCACGAACCAATGGCTGCGGCACTTGGTATCGGTATCGATGTAGAAGAACCTACCGGGAATATGATTATCGATATCGGCGGAGGTACTACCGGAATCTCTGTGATTGCGCTGGGCGGTATTGTCTGCGATCAATCTGTGCGGATCGCCGGTGATGAATTTACAACAGACATTATGGAAGCCATGCGCCGCTACCACTCCCTGCTGATCGGAGAGCGTACTGCGGAACAGATCAAAATTCACGTGGGCTCTGCATTGAAAGACCTGGACAACCCGCCGGATGATATCGCCGTAAATGGCCGCGACCTGGTAACAGGTATCCCGAAGCAAATCATGGTCAGCTACCAGGAAGTAGCAGAAGCCCTGGACAAATCTTTGTTCAAAATCGAAGAGGCCATCCTGAAAGCACTCGAAAGCACACCACCGGAACTGGCCGCCGATATTTACCGCAGAGGCCTGTACCTGACGGGCGGAGGAGCCTTGCTCAGAGGCCTTGACCGCCGGATCTCCCACAAAATCAAGCTGCCGGTACAGGTAGCGGAAGATCCGCTGCGTGCGGTAGTGCGGGGCACAGGACTCGCGTTGAAAAATATTGCCAGGATGTCCTTCCTGATGCGGTAATAACTTGCTCCGGCAAGGCTTCATCCGGATATATTTTACTTTTCATTTTAGCCGGATGGGACTACGCACATACATTTTTTTGTTTAAGAAAGTTTAGCTGCTCCGTTTCATTCTTTATATTCATTTGTCTCCGGGCCTACAACAGATCGTTCCTTGCGCGTACTTCTTTCTTTTATACAGCGTTTCTTTAACCTTATACTTTTTATAGGGCTGGAAATTCTGTGTGTGGTCATGATCTCGCGGACCAATACCCTGCAGGGCAATGAACTGATGAACTCTGCCAACCTGGGTGTGGCCTTCTGGTACAAGAAACAATCGGGCGTGGTGAATTACTTTGGCCTGCGCCAGATGAATGACAGTTTATTGAATGAAAACATGCGCCTGCACCAACAACTGGCCCGCTATACGGAAACGGATACCTTAACCGACCGGTCTGTAGTAAGAGCAGTGATCCTCAGCGATTCAGTGCGTAGCGTACAATATGCGCACTATGTGTACAAACAGGCACGCGTGGTCAATAACTCGGTCAATGCAGCGTCCAACTTCATCACCATCAACAG
>DATJDO010000542.1:0-5351 GCA_035497375.1 Chitinophagaceae bacterium
ATCCGGGAACTGCGTTCGGTGAATATCGCCCGTTAAGACACAAAAGAGTTAAAAGAAAAGAGCAAATCCGAAATGAGTGGATTTGCTCTTTTTTCTTTGGTAAATTTGCACCACTATTTTTCAATCCACGATGAACCTGGACATTCCCCAAAAGATCAGCAATTATATCGGTGGCGAGCTGTGCGCACCGAAACAGGGACAATACCTGGACAATGTAAACCCAGCTACCGGCTCCGTCTACAGCCAGATTCCCGACAGCACGGCTGCGGATATACAGGAGGCCGTGACGGCAGCACAACAGGCGTTTCCCGCCTGGAGTACCGCCAGCAATGATTTTCGTTTCCGCATCCTGAACAAAATCGCCGAACTGATAGAGGCCAACCTGGACGCTTTTGCGCTGGCTGAAACCAACGATAACGGCAAACCGCTCTGGCTCAGTACCAAAGTAGACATACCCCGTGCGTCTGAAAACTTCCGCTTTTTTGCTACCGCTGCTGTTCATTTTGCCAGCGAAAGTCACAGTATGGGTAATACGGCGATCAACTATACTTTACGCAAACCTATAGGCGTTGTTGGTTGTATTTCCCCCTGGAACCTGCCTTTATACCTGTTTACCTGGAAGATTGCCCCGGCACTGGCCGCAGGCAACTGCGTGGTGGCGAAGCCCAGTGAGGTGACCCCGATGACGGCTTACCTGCTGTCGCAGGTGTGCAAAGAGGCCGGCCTGCCCGCTGGTGTGCTGAACATTGTGCATGGCAATGGCCCCAATTGCGGCAGCGAGATCGTGAAGCATCCCGATATTAAAGCTATTTCCTTTACCGGTAGTACCCGAGCGGGCAAAGACATCGCTGCTGTTGCAGCACCGATGTTCAAGAAGATATCGCTGGAGCTGGGTGGCAAGAATCCGAACATCATTTTTGCTGATTGCGATTGGGAAAAAATGATACGCACCACGGTACAATCATCCTTTGCCAACCAGGGGCAGATTTGCCTCTGCGGCAGCCGCATCCTTGTGGAAGAGCGTATTTACGAAAAATTCAAAGCCGAATTCATTAGCCGTGTACAGGCCATGAGTATCGGCGACCCGCTGGACGAAAACAGCAAACAGGGCGCTATTGTCAGCAAAATGCATTTCGACAAAGTGATGTCCTGCATACAACTGGCGAAAGAAGAAGGCGGTACCATACTGCTGGGTGGCAAAGCGGTGCAGCCCGAAGGACGCTGTGCCAACGGCTACTTTATCGAACCAACCATTATAGAAGGTTTGCCGGCCAATTGCCGTACCAATATGGAAGAGATCTTCGGCCCTGTGGTGACCCTGCAATCGTTTAAAACGGAAGCAGAGGCCCTGGAAAAAGCCAATACCAGTGAATATGGTTTGGCCGCTACCATCTGGACACAGGATGTAAGCCGTGCCAACAGGGTAGCGGCACAGGTACACAGCGGCATCATCTGGGTAAACTGTTGGTTGCTGCGCGACCTGCGTACCCCTTTTGGCGGTTTTAAAAACTCTGGTGTAGGGCGCGAAGGCGGATGGGAAGCCATGCGCTTTTTTACAGAACCTAAAAACGTAGCGATAGAATTTTAAACCATGGAAGCGATCAACAGCCAGAGTATCCGATTGTCACAATTGCCTAAGGGAAAACGCGCCCTGATCCGGGAGCATGAGGAATCAGGTTTCCAGCTCACGCTGATGGAAATGGGCTGCATACCCGGAGAGCCGGTGTGGGTGGAAATGATCGCCCCCATGGGCGACCCGATGGCTTTGCGCATTGCCGGCTACCACCTGAGTATCCGCAAAGAAGATGCAGATAAAATTTGGGTCGAAATCTCAAACGCATAAGTTATGGCTGCACGTTTTCACCAGCATGACCGGGACCCGGAGCTGAAGCAGAAAAGAAAATTATCCCAATACCTGGACGCCCTGGTGCACCGGCACCTGGAAGGTATCAAAAAGATCAGCCTGGACTATATATTTTGCTCCGACGAGCATTTGCTGGGCATCAACCGGCAGTTCCTGGACCACGATACCTTTACCGATATTATTACCTTCGACCTTAGTGAAAAGGAAAATGAAATGATCGGGGAGATCTATATCAGTGTGGACCGTATCCGCGACAATGCGGCAAAATTCAAAACTTCGTATGAGCATGAGCTGCACCGGGTGATCTTCC
This sequence comes from Chitinophagaceae bacterium, assembly GCA_035497375.1. Classification (GTDB taxonomy): domain Bacteria; phylum Bacteroidota; class Bacteroidia; order Chitinophagales; family Chitinophagaceae; genus Rurimicrobium. Next base: position 2,175 of record DATJDO010000542.1, read on the forward strand.
ACGGAGCGCTGCACCTCTGCGGCTTTACCGACAAAAAGCCTGCGGATAAAAAAGAAATGACTGCGCAGGAAGATGCCGGCCTGCAAGGGTATTTTGCCTGATACCAGGTGTAAACCTATAAGGTTTCCAAAACCTTATAGGTTTTTGCTCAGCTCTACTCAGAGCATGGACGATGATATGATTTCACCCCTCAGTCCTTCGGACAGCTCCCCTTTGAGGGGAGCAAGCATCCCCGCAGGATGACATTTCGTTGTCTAAAGGGAAATACGTCCTATTGATCATTTATACGGCCACACTCCCGTATAAACTATTCACTGCTATTTCTTTGTATCTTTCTGCCAGATGAAATACCTCATCACCGTCGTCACCATCTTCGCACTGGTCTTCCTGGCCCTGGGATTGTTGTTCGTTCTCCTGATGTGGGGTTCTGATTATTAAGCGGCATCCGGAGTTTTCATTCTTCATTTTTTAATTATGCGTTATTGCCACTGCATTTATTTTCCCACAAGCCTGTCTTAGGCTTTTCTAAATCGATTTTTTAGTGCAATTTTGCACTTTAGTATGAATCAACTAAATCACGCTGCTGCGGCACCCGCCTGGCTCTATCTTCAGGACGGAACATTACTCAAAGGAAAATCATTTGGCGCTAAAGGAACCTGTGGAGGCGAAATATGCTTCAATACAGGCATGACGGGCTACCAGGAAGTGTTTACCGACCCTTCCTATACCGGCCAGATGCTGATCATGAACACCGCTTATATCGGCAACTACGGAGTGGCTGATATGGATGTGGAAAGTAATTCGGTAAAGATCAGGGGCCTGATCTGCCGCAATATTTCAGCGCGTTATTCGCGTATGATGGCCGGCGATTCACTGGAAAACTACCTGGTCAGCAACAAGCTGATTGCCATATCAGACGTGGATACCCGCGCGCTGGTACAGCATATCCGCAACAAAGGCGCGATGAACTGTGTGATCTCTACCGAGCACAGCAGCCCCGAAGACCTGGCCAAAGAACTGGCTAAAGTACCGGATATGGCCGGACTGGAACTCTCCAGCGAAATCAGCACCAAAGAACCCTACACTGTAGGCGATGAAAATGCCTCCCTGCGTGTAGCCGTACTGGACTTTGGTGTGAAGCGCAATATCCTCACCAGCCTTGCAGAGCGTGGTGCCTACCTGAAAGTGTTCAACGCACACACGGACGTGGCTACCCTGGAAGCTTTTCAACCCAATGGTTTCTTTGTCAGCAATGGCCCTGGCGACCCGGCTTCTATGCCTTATGCTGTAGAAACGATCAAAGGCCTGATTGCGACCAATAAACCCCTGTTCGGCATCTGCCTCGGCCACCAGCTGCTGGCCCTGGCCAACGGCATCCCGACCTTTAAGATGCACCACGGGCATCGCGGGCTGAACCACCCGGTAAAGAACCTGATCAGTGGTAAATCGGAGATCACGACACAAAACCACGGTTTCGGCATCGTACCCGAGGCCGCCAAAGCTTCCGATAAGATTGAAATCACGCATGTGAACCTGAATGACGATTCTATCGAAGGTATCCGTATGAAGAACCATCCGGCTTTTTCGGTACAGTATCATCCGGAAAGCACACCAGGACCTTTTGATTCGCGCTACCTGTTCGATGAATTCATTGCTATGATGCAATAGTTTCTGTCAGCATACTCATTATAAATAAGAGCCCGGCCATAAAGCCGGGCTCTTGTGTCTCTACAAGTAAAAGCATCCCGTAGCAGTGCTCCGCTGGAATCCAGCAAGCCCCCAAAAGAAGACCCTTGTATCCGGCAGAGAAAAATCCGGGGACGGCAATTAAGCTCGCATCAGCTCCCCTGCCAGGGGAGCTGGCCGAAGGACTGAGGGGTGACCGGATCATTTTTCCGGCGGTGTATATTATGGGCAAAAGACCTGATATTGATCCGGCGAAAGCCGCTGGCACTTGCCCTTGTAAAAGAGAAAAACCCGCAAAGCTCTGTACTGCGGTGAAACTACCTGTTTGCTTCATTTTAAAAGCAAACAAGGCCCCATATTTTTCGAAAAAATCAGTACTTTCACCGCTACACAATTTTTCAAACGATACCTCAATTAATGAAGCAAGAGAAAATACTCATTATGGGGGCCTGCGGACAGATCGGCGTAGAACTGACCCTGGCTCTACGCCAACAATACAGTAATGCACAGGTAATTGCCAGTGACCTGCGCGATGAAGCCCACCCCCTGCTCGAAGGCAATGGCCCTTATTATAAACTCGATGCTACCGATATTAAAGCGGTAGCAGAACTGGTGCAAAAAGAAAGTATTACCCAAATCTACCTGCTGGCAGCTTTGCTGTCTGCTACCGGCGAAAAGATGCCGATGAAGGCCTGGGAGATTAATATGAACAGCCTGCTGCAGGTACTGGAACTGGGTGTGGAGCAAAAATTGACCAAAATCTATTGGCCCAGCTCCATAGCGGTATTTGGTACCACTACCCCTAAAAATGATACACCGCAGAAGACGATTGTAGAACCAACAACGGTATACGGCATCAGCAAATATGCAGGTGAACTGTGGTGCCAGTATTACCAGCGTCGCTGGGGACTGGATGTTCGCAGCCTGCGTTACCCGGGTCTGATCAGCTGGAAGTCTGCACCAGGCGGCGGTACTACGGACTATGCGGTTGAGATCTACCACGAAGCATTGAAGTATAAAGCCTATACTTCTTTCCTTTCAGAAAATACCTACCTGCCGATGATGTACATGGACGATGCGATCAGGGGTACGATAGAGTTGATGGAGGCACCGGAAGAACAAATTAAATCACGTATGGCTTACAACCTGTCTGCGATGAGCTTTTCCCCAAAAGAGATTGCAGCGGCGATACAAAAGCATATCCCTGACTTCAGCATCAGCTATGCCCCGGATTTCCGCCAGGCGATTGCAGACTCCTGGCCTTCCAGCATCGACGATTCGGCTGCCCGCAGCGACTGGCACTGGAAGCATGAGTTTGACCTGGATAAGATGACAGCCGATATGCTGAAAAACCTGGCAAAATAAGATTTGATTCCAGGATCGCAGATCCTGCTTTATTGACTGCCCCGGATGCTCTTGCGGAACATCCGGGGCAGCTTATGTAAACCTATGTGTGTAAACCTATAAGGTTTTTGAAACCTTATAGGTCTT
>DATJDO010000543.1:0-1610 GCA_035497375.1 Chitinophagaceae bacterium
GTCTGAGCTGTTTAAAGCCGACCGCAAAGCCTACGAAGAAAAATGGAAAGACATCGGCCTCTTCATCAAATACGGTATGGTATCTGACGAGAAGTTTTATGACCGCGCCAAAGACTTCGTACTGCTGGGCAATGTGCAGCACCAATACTTTACCCTGCCCGAATACGCTGAAAAGGTAAAGGCAGAGCAGACCGACAAAAACGGCAACGTGGTGTACCTGTACGCCAACGATCCCGGCAAACAGGACGGCTTTATCAGCAGCGCCGGAAAGCGTGGCTATGACGTATTGCTGATGGATGGCCCGCTGGACAATCACTTCATCTCCCAGCTGGAGCAGAAGCAGGAGAAAACGCAGTTGAAGCGCGTAGATGCAGATGTGCTGGACAAACTGATCGAAAAAGACCTGGTGATTGAAAGCGTACTCAGCGAAGACGAAAGCAAAACGGTGAAAGAACTGTTTGACAAAGCCATTGATAAGACATCGATGAACGTAGAGGTGACCGGCCTCAGCCCTGAAGATATGCCCGTAACGGTAACGATGGATGAATTTATGCGTCGTATGAAAGATATGTCCAAAATGGGCGGCGGCGGCATGATGGGCTTTTACGGCAACCTGCCCGACAACTACAAAGTGTCGGTAAACGGCAACCACAAGCTGATCCGCCGTATGCTGGAGACCACAGACGAAGCCACGCAAAAACGCCTCGCGCGCCAGGCCTTTGACCTGGCCCTGTTGTCGCAGGGTATGCTCACCGGGGCTGAACTGACAGCCTTTGTGGCCCGTAGTGTGGATTTGATAGACTAAATAATGGAAAAATGAAGAATGAAAAATGCTTTTCGCAAGGCCGTTCATTAATTATTACTCATTATTCATTAACCATTATTCATTACTCATTAAAAAATGCGCTCCCTTCAGGGGCGCATTTTTTGTTTAAGCCTGGTCGCTCCAATACCTAGTCCCCAATGACACAACTATACATCAAATTGTCTTATTGATATATATTTATTGTATTTTTCAGTTTTAAATATTAATTTGTTGGCACTTATTCAATTCACCATTTTTAAAGATCAAACCCCTTTTTCATGAAATGCAATTGGACCAAAGCCCTTATGTTACTGCCCTTGCTGGGTGCAGGCCACCTGCACGCGCAGGCCACCTTCAACACGATTGAGTACCTGGACATCAACCGATTCAATGTAGGGCACCTGGTACACGGTGATATGTGGTATAAGCCCGGCACCCTCAAGAATGCCTGTGAATACCCGAAGGGCACGGGTAAGCATGCCACCTATACCGGGGGTATATGGACCACCGCCTCAGATGCTTCTGGCAACGATGATTATGCCGCCGCACAGCTCTACCGGTTAGACGGTAGCGACTATTGGCCCGGCCCCCTGGACGCTGCAGATACCTGTACCTATGCCACGTCCGAAAAATGGGCCCGGATCTGGAAAGTAAACCAGGCCGACATTATAGCCTTCAGAGCGCTGACTTCGCGCACTACAGCTACGGTGCCCACCAGTATACTGGAATGGCCGGCCAAAGGAAATCCCTATGCCAAAGGCAATGCCGGTGCCGGTCTGAGCATCAGCGAAGACATGGCCCCCTT
>DATJDO010000544.1:0-5121 GCA_035497375.1 Chitinophagaceae bacterium
TAATATTCCAGACTACGGGATAGCTGTACCCCACACCTCCAAAAAAGCGACCTTCCATGTTTTGCTTTTTGAGCAGGTCGCCATTTGCAGATAGCTTCACCAGTGTAGTGGCAATGAAAGGGTATGGCTTGGCAGCGTTCAAAAAGTAGGTAACCGCTCCATACAAAGTATTGCCGGACTGGCAGAATGCATGATGCCTGTGGTCGGCATTAATATTACTTACATTGTAGGTCTTATACGAAAGCAGGTTGAAGTTGGTATCTGCTTGCGCATAAAAAAAGCTTGCCGGACGCTTCAGTGAATCTCCGAATGAGCCTACAATGGAAAGCGTGCGATCTTTGTTCAAAAAGATGTTGGTTGCCGTGTAGCGGATAAATGTGGTATCGTTCAGTATGATCCGCTGCCTGACCACATTTCCGCGCTCATCTGCCAGGAACAGCATCACCTTCCCTTTTATTTCAGGATGATCTTCTGCCAACAAGCCATTGGTGCTTCTAATGGTGGTCAAAAATACAAATCGGTCTTTTGCTATTTCCACAACATCCTGAGGAATATTATCGAAGCCTCTGTTGAACGTTGAGTCAATAAAGAGACCTTGTGCCTGTACCGCAGCGGAGCAAGCAAACATAAGGAAAAAGAAAAGGATTCCGGTTACGGAAAGTTTTTTACAGCTCCACCCGGGAGAAAAGCGACTAAAGAAAAATACATCTGTTTCCATATTTCACATTTAATGAACACAAATATATGAAACAGTCGAAAAAAATCAACTATTTACTAATAAATGAATTATAAATATGAAATATTTTCAATTATTCTGATTTAGCCTGCAGCAATACTTTGATGTCCTCTGCCAGGCGCCCCATCTCCTGAGGCATCAGCCCGTCATATATGCCCCGCAGGCGGCCATAACGGTCTACCAACACGAAATGATTATCATGTATAAAATCTTTATCAATTGAAGTGCTGGTATTGGTATCTTCAGCATTGATCAGGTAACTATAACGGGCCTGGTCGTACAGGGCCTTTTTATCACCGGTCAGGAACATCCACTGCTTCGGATCGGCTTCAAACTGCTTGCCGTATTCTTTCAGCGCTGCAGCAGAATCTTCTTCAGGGTCAACTGTGTGCGACAGAAACAGCACATCCGGGTTGCCTTTATACTGCTGATACACCTTGTTCAGGTTTTCATTCATCTTGGGGCAGATCCCCTGGCAGGTGGCGAAAAAATACTCGGCCACATAGATCTTACCGTCTGTAGTTTTGTTCGTCACCAGTTCCCCATCCTGGTTGGTAAAGGAGAATGGACGCACTTTATGCTCCCCTTCTCCGAAGTACGGTAGCGGCTTTTGTTTGGGATTTACCTTCGTGACGCTATAGAAATAGGTCATAAACGCAGCGCTCAACACTATAAAAAATCCAACTAATACTATAACGGTTTTCTTATTCTTCATAACGCATGCGAAGGTAGGTGATAAGTTTATTTGCTGTAATTTTGCGTCTATAAAAATCTTTTAAGAATGTATCCTTCTGATATTGTATTACCGATGAAAGCCGAATTGGTGAACAACGGCTTTGAAGACCTGACTACGCCTGACGCTGTAGATACAGCCCTGAAACAAAGCGGCACTACCCTGCTGGTACTGAACTCTGTTTGCGGTTGCTCTGCAGGCACAGCACGTCCTGGGGTATTGCGCGCAGTACAAAATGCCAGTAAAAAGCCGGATCACCTGGTGACCAGTTTTGCAGGCTATGATACCGATGCGGTAAAGCAAGCCCGCAGCTATTTGCTGCCTTACCCGCCGTCCAGCCCGTCTATCGCTTTATTGAAAGATGGCCAACTGGTGCACATGATCGAGCGCCATATGATCGAAGGGCGCTCTGCGGATATGATCGCAGCCAACCTGCAATCGGCTTTTGAGCAATATTGTTAAGCAAAGCATGTTACAATAATGACCGGCGTCCTTCTGTACAGAAGGACGTTTTTTTATTCCGGCAGAATCGTATTTTAGCCGCGAAATTACCGCATGACCATGCCTGAACAAACTACTGATACCTGCCCGCTATGCGGCCGCGAACTGGCTGCCCCTATCAGCAAGCACCACCTGATGCCCCTGAGCAAAGGAGGCAAAGACACCCCTACCGTGCCGATGCACCAGATTTGTCATTTCAAGATACACACTGTCTTTAGCGAAACGGAATTGAAGAATTACTACCATACTGTAGAGCGCATCCTCGAAAACGAAGAGATGCAAAAATTCGTGAAATGGGTGAAGAAAAAAGAACCCTCCTTCTACGATGTTTCTGTAAAAAAACGATAATCCTGTTCGCTCATTCACAGTCTCTGCTCCCCGCATATCTTTATGTGCATCATGTGCCTGCGATGACCCGGCTGATTCTTTATCGCGGGCGATCATATACAGAATGTACTCGTACTATGCAATTTATATGGTATAATTTATTATTCTGATAGAATAAATTCACTTTTTGGTTTTTTTGCACTATATTTGGCTTACCCAAATGTAGTTTCCTATGCAAAACTTTAGCCCAACAGTGCCCTACCCGCCTCTTATTTCCTTTTCCCGCACTTTACTTCTGTAGCATTGAATCCCTGATCGCTGGCCCATTTCAACCAGCGAAACACGCGGTGATTGCTACATCGGGAATCTATTAATTACAAAAAAAATATAATCATTTAAAACAACTTTAAAAAATTACAGACTATGAAAGCTTTTATTGTAGATGATGAAGAATGGTACCGGAAAATACTGCGGCACATGCTGGCCCGGTATTGTCCACATGTAACCATAGTTGGTGAGTCCGCCAGCTATGCAGACGCTATCGCCCGGATACCCCTTGAAGAGATAGACATCCTGTTTCTTGATGTTGCGTTAGGAGTTGACCAAACCGGTTTTTCCCTGTTAGATGCCCTGGGAGACTTTTCAGGTTCGGTCATCTTTATTACAGCGTTTGATGAATTCGCTTTGAAGGCGATCAACTACAGGGCCGTACATTACCTGCTGAAACCCATTGAGGCGCCGGCATTGGCAAAGGCGGTAGAACGGGTCACTGCGTACCGTACACCCGCTCCCGTAAAACACACGACCACAACCGACCCTGCGGTGGGTCGGATATCTCTTTCGTACAAACACACGATTGTAAAACTGCGCCGCGATGATATTATCTGCGTAGAAGCAGAAGGAAGTTATAGTAAAATCACGCTCAAAGACGACAAGGAACTCACTGTAGCCAAAAACCTGAAATTCCTGCAGCACAAACTCGGAGAAGAATCACCGTTTTTGCGGGTACACAAGTCCCACCTGGTCAACACAAACTACGTTGATGCCTACCTGCGCTCAGACGGAGGCTTCATCTTACTGACCACAGCCAAAACAATTCCGGTGTCCATCAAATACAGGAATGAGGTCATGAAACTTTTTGCTTAAGCAGAATAATTGAAAAAGAAAAAAGCGAAACAACAGGGTTGTTTCGCTTTTTATTCAGAAAGCTGAAGGTCAGCTCGCTGCAATTTTTTCCTTCAGGAACTTTTTGATTTTAGCTGCATAATCAAAGTAGCCCGACTGCATTTTGATCCAAAAGGTGCCAAAGATGACAACACCGATGCCGAGCATCAGGTAAGCCAGGTTGTGCTCATTGTTGACATAAAAAGCAATAGCTCCTGCCAGCAGGAATATGCAGAAGGTAACCAGCAGGTAAGGGCCGCCCTGGTCTATTTTTCTTATCTTATAGCTTACTTTAAGTTTGGTCTTATCGCCCCTGCCCTCAAGATCCACATGTGTAATGGGTAAGGTTTTGATATCCTTTTCCGCTTCGGCATGGGGAATGATTTTTATGCATTGATCGCTTTCGTATATTTCAAAATCCAGGTTGTGTACTTTAAACATTTTTCCGAGTAATGCGGCTTTGATCGCATCAACAGAATTATGAGTCGATAAATGGTAAGATCTCGCAAAGAGCATAAACTAGTACATTTAAGAAGTGAAAAAATAAATTTGTTTTACAACCTAAATATACTAAAAAGAAAAATCAAAAAAGCAACTTTATGGTATTTTTTTTTAAACTATTGTAGTGCTTATATTTATAACTAGAACTAAATAACATTAAAAAAAATAATTTTTAATTTGCTGAAAGTACTGTTCATTCAATTGCCTGTAGTAGGGCTTCAGTGTTGGCGGTACTGTTCTGTATTGCTCCTTCAGCTGCTGGTTTTCCTGCATGTACTGCTGCAGTTCAGGTGGTAAAGGCCTGCTGATCTCTTCGGCAGTCTTAGAACTACGCTTATCGTCCTGCTCCTGTTCGCGCAATGATTTTTCTGTTTCCATCATCCGGGTCAGTATTTCCCGCTGCCTCAGGTAAAACTCTCCATCCAGCTTGCGGTTGACCAGGTCCGCTTCATTTTTATCCATTTTTTCCTGCAGTTCTTTCAGTTCTTTGGCAATAGAGTTGTTGCCCTCACTGTTCAGCAATTGGTTCAGTTGTGCCAATTGCCTCCTGATCGCTGCCTGCTGCTGTGCCATCTGCACCAGCTCCTTCGCATTGCCATCGCTTCCACCGCTGGTAGTGCCGCCGTTGCCCTGACCCTTCTGTCCTTCTTTACCTTCTTTACCATCCTTACCTTTCTTACCGTCCTCCCCATCTTTCGGCTGCCCCTCTTTGCCTTTCATCATCTGCTGGCTCAAGCCCTGCTGCTTGCTGATAATATCGCTCAGTTGCTTGCCCGATCCTGGTTTTGGTGTTTTACCGCCGGGATTGCTGCATTGTCCTTTCTGACCACTTTTTTTAGCCTGGCCTTGCTGCTCCATCAGGTTGCTCAATATCTCGTTCAGCATCAGTGCCAGGTTGTTGGTATGGGTCATCACATACTGCTGGCGTGTGGCGGCATCGGCTACCCTGCGTTGTTCCAGGCTGCGGAGTGTACTGCGCATATTTTTCTCCAGCTGGTTCGTTTCTTTATTGATCGTTGTGGAAAGCTTGAACAGTTTTTTGCTCAGTGAAAACAAGCTGTCCCGTATAATAAGCGAGTTGGCATGCAGGCCATTCTGCTTTTCCATATTGGCAATATAGGCAGGGTCGTTTGTAGCTGTGGTCCGCACTGATTTGATC
>DATJDO010000545.1:0-1605 GCA_035497375.1 Chitinophagaceae bacterium
CCAGCGGATCGCCGTAGACCTCAGAAGTAGAGGCCACCAGTATCCTGGCGCCTTTGGCTTTGGCCAGGCCCAGCAGGTTGTGTGTACCCAGGGCGCCCACCTTCAGCGTCTGGATCGGCATTTTCAGGTAGTCGATAGGGCTGGCAGGCGAAGCGAAGTGGAGGATATAATCAATATTGCCCGGTACATGGACAAATTTAGTCACGTCGTGATGGTAAAAGGTAAAATCGGGGTGGGGAAACAGGTGCTCAATGTTGCGCAAATGGCCTGTCAGCATATTGTCCATGCCCACCACCTCATAGCCTTCGGCCAGGAAACGGTCGCACAGATGGGAACCCAGGAAGCCGGCAGCACCGGTGACTAAAACTCTTTTTTTTGACATGTATATGGTGTTGTTCTGTTATGATCTTTGTTATCCTATGGTGGCCCTGCCCATACTTTCGTAATGGAAACCGAGTTCCTCCATTTTTTCCAGTGTGTATACATTCCGTCCGTCGAAGATCACCGCTTCTTTCAGTGCTTCTCTGATCTTATTGAAATCAGGATTGCGGAATTCGCTCCATTCGGTAACAATAACGAGTGCATCAGCACCCTGGAGGGTATCGTACTGGTTTTCGGCAAAACGCACCTTATCGCCATAGATCGCCTGCACATTCGGCATCGCTTCAGGGTCAAATGCTTTTACCGAAGCTCCGGCTTCTATCAGCGCGTCTATCAGGTATAAAGCCGGGGCTTCGCGGATATCATCTGTTTCCGGCTTGAAGGCCAGACCCCATACCGCGAAGGTTTTACCCTTAAGGTTATTGCTATAGTATTTTTTGATCTTATTGCCCAGGATCAGCTTCTGGCGGTCATTGACTTCCATCACGCTTTTCACGATCTGGAATTCATACTCGTGCTCATCGGCAGTGCGGGCCAGGGCCTGCACATCTTTAGGGAAGCAACTGCCCCCATAGCCGACACCGGGAAACAGGAAGCGTTTGCCGATACGGTTGTCGCTGCCCATGCCCATACGTACCCAATCTACGTTGGCACCTGCTCTTTCGCAAAGGTTGGCCATTTCGTTCATGAAAGAAATACGCATGGCGAGGTAAGAGTTGGCTGCATATTTGGTCATTTCAGAACTGCGTTCGTCCATGTAATAAATAGGATTGCCCTGGCGGACAAAGGGCTGGTACAGTTCATCCATCAGTTTCTTTGCCTTATCCGATGAGGTGCCGATCACCACGCGGTCGGGCTTCAGGAAGTCTTCCACAGCCACACCTTCGCGCAGGAATTCGGGATTGCTGACCACATCAAACAGGGACGGGTCCAGGCTTTCGCGCATGACTGCTGCGGTTTTCTCTGCCGTGCCTACCGGTACCGTGCTTTTGTTCACGATGACTTTGTAAGAGGTGATGATCTTGCTCAGGTCTTTTGCTACCCCCAGCACATATTGAAGGTCTGCGGCGCCATCTTTTCCCGGAGGGGTAGGCAAGGCCAGGAAAATAATCTGTGCGTCTTTAATGCCTTCTGCCAGGGAGGTGGTAAAGCTGATGCGTTTTTCTTTGATGTTGCGCTGCAGTAATACGTCAAGCCCGGGTTCATAAATGGGGGTTTCGCCCT
>DATJDO010000546.1:0-1972 GCA_035497375.1 Chitinophagaceae bacterium
ATAGGCAGTAAACTGGCTGTCCATATACAGTACCGGCATGGCCTTTCCACCTTTATGTACCAGGACAAACAAGCCATACGCAACTCCGGGATCAATATGGGATTTAAATACCTGTTCGGAAAGTAAGCTTCTTACCGGACAGGGCATCCGCAGCGTGCAGGAACAGGATCTTCAGATCAGGCACAGCTATGCCCGGCCGCATTACGGATTGACTACATCCTGTATACGGAAACGTTTCAGTCCTGCAGGCACCTTCCACTGTACTTCTTCTGATTGGCGCAACCCGATCAGGGCAGCTCCCATAGGCGTGAGCACAGAAATTTTCTGTTGCCTGATATCTGCATGTTCCGGCAGAACGATGGCAAATTCCAGTACCTTCTGTGTACTCATATCCAATACAGACACCCGCGAGTTCAGCCGGATACCGTGTTTCGGAAAAGCATATGACGGCACAATGACGGCGCGGCTGAGTTCATACGCCAGGGACATCTCCTCGCTGTTGCCCTGTAAGCTACCGGTGTAAGGCTTCAGCAGCCTGTAATCTTCTTCGGTGAGCACCACCGGGTTTAGCTGTTCATTATTCATGTTCCGTTTTTTTAGTTCAGCATGCAGGCTTTAAACCATGTGTCGGTCAGCCTGTCGTCTATATGGTTAAAATATATCTCCCGGAAGTTTTTTGTATGCAGGGTATCTACTTTCCTGAAGAAGCGGGAAGGATCAATTTCGTTCAGGGTCCTGAAACCACAAGCCTCCATCATTTCCACCACCGCATGAACAGTATTCTTGTGAAAGCTGGCCACGCGCACCTTTTTTTCTGCAACATTCAGCCCTTTATATAAAGAAGGATTCTGGGTCGCAATTCCCACCGGGCATTCCCCGCTGTCGCATTTCAAGGCCTGGATACACCCCATAGATAGCATCATACCCCTGGCGCTGTAACACACATCTGCTCCCAGCGACAAGGCTTTCAGCACATCAAAAGCGCTGACGATACGTCCTGCCGCAATGATCCGGATCTCCTTTTTGAGATTGAAAACTTCCAGTGTCTGCGTCACAAAAGATAAAGCATCGTGCAAGGGCATACCCATATGATCGGTAAACTCCAGGGGAGCAGCACCGGTCCCCCCTTCCGACCCGTCTACAGTGATAAAGTCGGGAGTGATACGGGTAACGATCATCGCATTGCAGATATCGACAAATTCCTGCTTGTCGCCGATGCATATTTTGAAGCCTACCGGTTTACCGCCGGACAATGTTCTCAGGAAGCCGATAAACTGTATCAGCTCTACGGCATTGGAGAACGCCGAGTGGGCAGGAGGAGAATAGACAGTAGTATGGGGTGCTACATTTCTAATCGATGCGATCTCCTCTGTATTTTTTCCTGCGGGTAAAATACCGCCGTGCCCGGGTTTGGCGCCCTGAGACAATTTCAACTCTATCATCTTTACACTGGCCTTGCCGGCATTCAGCTGGAAGAGCTCCGGGAAAAAACGCCCTTCGGCATCGCGGCAGCCAAAATAACCTGTACCGATCTGCCAGACCAGGTCGCCGCTACTCAGGTGATAATCGCTGATTCCCCCCTCTCCTGTATTGTGCGCGAAACCGCCCAGGGCAGCCCCTTCATTCAATGCGCGGATAGCTGTCTTGCTCAGCGCACCATAACTCATTGCTCCTATATTCAGGATGCTGGCCTCGTAAGCCTGCCTGCACTGGCTGTTGCCGATCCGCACCCTTAAGTCCTTATCAGCTATCTGTACAGGAAAGGTGGAATGCGCCACCCATTCATGACCCGGCTTGCCCGGGTCGTCCTGCATGCCGAAAGGCACTGTTTGCTTTACATTCTTCGCCCTTTGGTATACAATGGAACGCTGCCTGCGGTTGAAGGGGCGTCCGTCCAGGTCTGATTCTCCGAAATACTGGCGCATTTCGGGGCGGATCGATTCAAAAAAATAACGGAAATAGCCGAGCACGG